>RFJV01000324.1 GCA_003694775.1 Chloroflexota bacterium
CCCCACCAGCCGGCGGAGACCCTCCTCAAACGCGACCTGCGCCGACCAGCCCAGCCGGGACCGGGCCAGCGATGGGTCGGCATAGGAGTGACGGATGTCGCCGGCGCGGGGCGGCTCGTAGCGGGGAGGGTGGGGATAGTTCAGCAGGCCGGACAGGACTGCAAACAGGTGGTTGACCGTCACGGCCCGGCCTGTGCCGATATTGAAGATTTGCCCGGACACGTCTGGCGCCAGCGCGGCCCGGAGATTGGCCTGGGCCACGTCGCCAACGTACACAAAGTCGCGCGTCTGCTCGCCATCGCCGTAGATGGTCACCGGCTGGCCGCGGCGCAGACGGTCCACAAAGATGGAAATAACCCCCGAATAGGGCGATGAGGGGTCCTGCCGCGGACCGAACACGTTGAAGTAGCGCAGAACAACCGTTTCCAGGCCCAGGGCGGCGGCAAAAATGCGGCAGTAGCCTTCCGCGGCCAGCTTGCTGACCGCGTACGGCGACACCGGTGCGGGCGGCATGGCCTCGGTTTTGGGCAGGGTGGGGTCATCGCCGTAGACCGCACAGGTGGAGCTGAACACCAGCCGGCGCACCCCGGCCTTCTGCGCCGCCTCCAGCAGGCAAAGCGTACCCGCGGTGTTGACCTGTTCCGTTTCCAGGGGATGGGCCATTGACCACGGCACAGACACCACCGCGGCCAGGTGAAACACCAGGGATACCCCGTCCACAGCACGGGCCGCGGTCTCCGGCTCGCGGATGTCACCCTCGATGAACTCGATGCGCCCCTGGACCGCGGCCAGGTTTTCCCGGTGTCCCGTCGAAAGATTGTCCAGCACCCGCACGGCAAAGCCGCGCTCCAGCAGGGCCTCTACCACGTGAGAGCCGATGAACCCGCCCCCCCCGGTGACCAAACACGTTTCCACCAATATTTCTCCTCGCAATTAATGTTGCCCGTAACTATCCAGGCTTGGGGGCGTAAAACGTAACACGTAAAGCGTAAGGACCGAAAATTACGGGTTACGATTTACGTTTTACGTGAGATGGCTAAAATTGATGATGCTTTACCGGATTTTTCTGTTGACCTGAGCAGTTACCAACCTCCCACCTTCAACCTTCCACCTCCCTTCCCCCTGCCCGGTCATTCTCCATAATGTCGACCAGCAGACTGTGGAGCGGTTCCACCGGCCCCAGGGTTTCGACCACGCCGTAAAGCTGTCCCCCCAACCCCTTGACCTCCGGAATGAGCCAGACCAGGGCCGGTCGCCACAGCCAGCTCAGCCCCAGGCCAAGTGCGACCAGCGCCAGCCCCAGCGGGTAGAGCCAGCCGGCGGGATCCCGGTACACCAGCACCGTCAGGGCGTGGTTGCGGGTGAGGGTGATGGGCAGACCATCCACGGTGAAGGTTTCGCCGGAGCGGACGGTGCGGCTGTCGGAGGCGGTGGTTTCTCCCTGGCGGCGAATCTGGACACTGAACCCTGCGTCGGGGTCGGACGCGGCAGGGGCCACCTGCACCGTCAGCCGGGCGTCGGGGATGAGGAAATACTGCGCCTGCTGGGGGTCGGACAGGGGGAGGTGCAGAATTTCCGCCGGCGGCAGGTCTTCCTGCAGGGGGATGAGCCGCCGCGGGTGGGCTGTGCCGCCCGCTTCCACGGTGACCACCGCCGGCGCGTCGATGGGCAGGAGCAAGGTGCGGTTCAGCCACAGGCCGCGCTGAGGAGGCCCAACAAAGGCCAGCGCCGCCTGCTGGGGGTCAGCCGGATGGTAGATGAGCGCTTCCTGCGGCTGGTCGTCGCGGAAAACCAGACCCAGCTTCAGGGTGCCGTTCAGGCCGGCCACAGAACGGGGCGTGTGCGGCAGAAGGGTCAGCCGCTGAAAATGGAGGCCGCGCTGGCTGAACGGCAGGGCGACCAGCCACACCAGCAGGCCCAGGTAGACCAGCGACCGGGCCAGCCAGCCCAGCCGCCGCCGGCCCATCACCACGGTGCGGGCAGGGGCGGAGACAAAGGCCCGGAACCCCTCCCCGGCGAGCGCGGTTTGCAGGGCCAGAAGCTGTTCGTCCGGGGACTGTCCCAGCCGGACGACGTGCCCGGCCCGGCGAGCGCGGGGAAAGGGGCGGTCGACGGGCGGGGCAAGGCCGCGGCCTCGCCGGAGCGCGGGGGGCAGGGTGTCGGCCAGGGCCAGCAGGCAGTTCAACAGCAGGAGGGCCGCCGGAAGCCAGAACCAGGGGGAACGGAACAGGCGGTAAAAGCCGAGCATATAGAGAAGACCGCCCCACGGCTGGAGCCAGGCCGGCAGGGAGGCCGTCCAGGCATCGGCGGAGACAGGTGCAGAAGGCTGGGGAAGCATCCAGCCGGCCAGGGCCACCAGCAGAATAAGTCCCAGCAAGACCAGGGTTGTCTCTGCCGCGGCCAGTCTGCGCCAGACCCCGGCGGCCCGGCGCATCCAGGTTGTCGATAGGAGGGATGGAACGGATTGGGTCATAAACTGCTCTTAAATTGAGATGCAGGTGGCAGGAGGTGGTTCCAATTGATAAACCAAGGCAGTTTGCTGTACTTCCGAGCATCACCATACAGTGCTGGAATTATAACTATTTACCATCCCTCTGACAAGCAAAAGAGTACTCCCTCTCCTCGTTCCAGGGGTCAGCGGTGCAGTTCGGCCAGCAGGCCGCGGGCTTCCAGGGCAATATCTGTCTCGCCGGCAGAATCCGCCTCCTCTGCCACCTCTCGCAGGGCCGCTTCTGCCATCTCCTGCCGGCCGACCTTCATCGCCAGTTGTCCCAGTTCCAACAGACGTTGGTGCAGATAAAGCCGATTTCCCAACAACCGCAAAATTACAATACTTTCTTCCAGACGGGCCAGGGCTTGCTGTGTGTCGCCCCGCGCCGCGTCAATACGGGCCAGAATAGCCAGGGCGTTGGCCACGTGCGCCCGGTGCCCAACCTGCCGGTGAAGGGCCACGGCCTGCTCGCCGCGAGCGGTGGCCTGTTCAAAATTGCCTTGCTGGAGGGCGACCACGGCCAGAATTTGCAGGGCGACCGCCATCAGCTCGGCGTTGTTGATGCGCCGGGCCAGCGTGTAGGCTCTGGAGGCGTACTGCTCCGCTTCAACCGGCTTTTCCTGCGACAAGGTTCCCTCGGCCAGATTGGCGTTGGCTACGGTTTCACCCCAGATGGAGCCGGCAGACCGGTATGCTTCGGCTCCTCTTTGCCAGTAGGCAATCGCCTGACCCTTCTCACCAAGCCCATAGGCCGCGGCGCCGGTGTATATCAAGCTGTGCCCGTAGGCAACATCGGGCTGAAAGGGGGCAATGAGCGACAGGGATGTTTGCCCGTGCGCCAATGCCTGCTCGTAATCGCCCAGTCGGAAATGAAAGGCGGCAGAAAGACCGTATGCCCTGCCCAGCGCCAGCGCGTCCTCTCTCTGCCGGGGGTCTATCCGACCCTCCAGCGCCTGAATGGCTCGAACGGCCATATCCCGGATTTCCCGGTACAGACCGAACATGTCAAAAATCTGCATGAAGGAATCGGCCAGATTGTTGATGAGGTGAACATCCCGATTTTCAACCGCGGTTTGCCAGGCCAGGCGAAGGTCATCCAGTTCAGGCCGGACGCGTTGAAGTCCTTTCTCCAGGCCGCCGCCCAGCAGAACCGGTTCCAGTTGGCGGGTGAAATCGCCGTAGTAGCGGGCGTGGCGGTGCTTTGCCTGTTCATACAGCGCCGGGCGGCCGGCCAGTTTGCCGGCGGCAAACTGTACCAGCAAGGGGTGGGCGGCATAGCGACCGTCTTTGTGGCGCAGGAGCGATTTGTCTACCAGCCTGGCCAACAGCGACAGGCCGGCACCGGCTACCGCCCGGGCCGCTTCCGCCGTAAACTCTCCCCGAAAAACCGACAGGCAGAGGTAAGCCTCCTGTTCGCGGGGGGTGAGCAGTCGCCAGGAGTGTTCAAACACGCGCAGCAAACTGCGGTGACGGGGTAGCTGGTCACGCCAACGGGCGGTCAACCAGTCTGGATGTTGTTCCACCTGGGCCAAAATGTCTGCGACCTCCATCACCTGCACCCACGAGGCGGCCAGTTCGATAGCCAGCGGCAAACCGTCCACAGCCCGGCACAACTGTTCCAGAACCCTTTTGTGTCTGGCGGGGTCAAAGTTCGCCTGCACCTGCCGGGCGCGGGCCGTAAAAAGTTCAACCGCCGGAGAAAGACGGGGAGGACGCTCCTGCCCAGAGGAGGAGGGGTTGCCGGCGACAGGGAGATTATCGCAGGGCAGGCCATCCAGATTCAGCAGGGTTTCCGCCCGCAAGTTGAGCCGTTCGCGGGAGGTGACCAGCAGTTTGACGCCGGGCGCCTGAGCCAGCAGGTCGGCTAGAAAGGCCAGGTTCTGTTCGCTCAGGAGATGTTCCATATTGTCCAGCACCAACAGCATCTCCTTCCCGCGGAGGTACTCAAGCAGTTGTTTTTCCGGGCGGTCATGGTGGGGGAACTGAAAGCTCAGGGCGGCGGCAATTGGCACCGCCAGCCCCTCATTTTTGACCACCGGGGCCAGAGAGACAAACCAGACTCCTTCCAGAAAATCGTCAAGGTAATCCCAGGCAAGGTGCAAAGCCAGACGGGTTTTGCCCGCCCCGCCGGGTCCGGCGATGGTCAGCAGACGGGCGTGGGGGTCGGCCATCCAGCCGTGCAGGCAGTCCAGCTCTTCCTGACGACCGATGAGCGAGGTGGAGGGGGCCGGCAAGTTGTGGCGAGGGCTACTGCCCATCGCCCGGATGCGTTCGTACAGGGCGGTGGTTTCGGCAGAGGGGGGGACATCCAGCTCCTTTTCGAGAATCTGGCGGCAGGTTTTGTACTGGGCCAGGGCGGCGGTTCGCTGGCCGCTGTAGACCAGGGCCAGCATCAACTGGCGATGGGCTTCTTCGCGCCAGGCGTC
>RFJV01000325.1 GCA_003694775.1 Chloroflexota bacterium
CTTCAACTCCCAAACTGACCAACTCCCCACCGCACAAACTATCTTTCGGAGGAGAAGATGAGCTTCAATGAACTGCTCAGCGGGCAGGTGGTGGTTGTCACCGGCGCGGGACGGGGGATAGGCCGGGCCACGGCCCTGGCCCTGTCGGAGGCGGGCGCGGCGGTGGTGCTGGTAGCCCGTTCCGGCGACCAGATTACCGGGGTGGCCGATGAAATCCGGCAGACGGGCCGGCCTGCACTCGCCATCGCCACCGATGTCAGCGACGCGACGCAGGTAGACCATTTGCTGGTGCTGACCCTGCGCGCTTTTGGGCGGGTCGATATTCTGGTAAACAACGCCGCGGTGGTGGAACCTATCGGCAAGGTGTGGGAAACATCGCCGCTGGCCTGGCAGAAGCTGATGGCAATCAACGTGATAGGGCCGTATCTGTGCGCACGGGCCGTTCTGCCCCATCTGCTGGAGCGGGGTAGTGGCCGTATCATCAACGTGTCGTCGGGCGCGGCGGACAAGAATCTGCAGGGGCTGAGTGCATACTGCGCCAGCAAGGCCGCGCTGGAGCGGTTCAGCGGCACGCTGGCCGCGGAAGTGGAAGGCACAGGGGTGGTGGTGTCGGTTCTGCGGCCGGGGATTGTGGATACCGACATGCAGGCCGTTCTCCGGGAGACGCCGTCCAGCCGGTTCCCCCATTCCGAAACGTGGCAGAAGTTCCACCGGGAAAACCAGCTCCGGTCTCCGCGCGAGCCGGCCCTGGCGATTACCTGGCTGGCCAGCCGCTTTGGGGCAGACAGCAACGGGCAGACCTTCACCATCGACGATGACGCCTTCCGCCAGCGTATTGCCGCAGACCTGGGTGTGCCGCCACTGCCGCCCCGCCAGCGCAATCGGGCCGCGTGATTGCCCTGACTGAAATTTGTTGCTACAATACGGCATCCAAATTTTTATGAGGAGAGTTTGCACCTATGGCTTTCGACAAGATTGTAGTTCCGCAAGATGGACAAAAAATCACGGTTCAAGGCGACCGGCTGGTTGTGCCGGACAATCCCATCCTGGCCTACATTGAAGGCGACGGAATCGGGCCGGACATCACCTCGGCCAGCCTGAAAATCTGGGATGCGGCGGTTCAGGCGGCCTATGGGGGTCAGCGGAAGATTGCCTGGATGGAAATTTACGCCGGCGAAAAGGCGGCCCAACTGTACAACGGCAACTATATGCCGGAGGAAACCTTTGAGGCCATGCGCGAGTTTATTGTGGGCATCAAAGGGCCGCTGACCACACCGGTTGGGGGAGGGTTCCGCAGTCTGAATGTCACCCTGCGCCAGGTGCTGGACCTGTATGCCTGTGTTCGTCCGGTGCGCTGGTACAAGGGCATTCCCAGCCCGGTGAAGCACCCGGAGCATGTCAATATGGTCATTTTCCGGGAAAACACCGAGGATGTGTACGCCGGGATTGAATACGAAGCCGGCACGCCGGAAAATGAAAAGCTGGCCAAGTTCCTGCGCGAAGAGCTGGGAGCCAAATTCTTTGAAGGGGCCGGCCTGGGCATCAAGCCCATCAGTGCCTTTGCCACCAAGCGGCTGGTTCGCAAGGCTATCCAGTACGCTCTGGATTACGGCTACGATTCGGTGACGCTGGTGCACAAGGGGAATATCCAGAAATTCACCGAGGGCGCGTTCCGCAAGTGGGGCTACGAGCTGGCTAAGGAAGAGTTCGCCGATGTGACCATTACCGAGGATGAGCTGTGGGAGCAGTACGGCGGCAAACGGCCGGAAGGCAAAATTGTTATCAAGGACCGCATTGCCGACATCATCTTCCAGCATGTGCTGTTGCGGCCCAAAGAGTTTGGTGTGCTGGCCGCGCCTAACCTGAACGGCGATTACCTGAGCGACGCGCTGGCCGCGCAGGTCGGTGGGTTGGGGATTGCGCCGGGGGCCAACATTGGTGATTTTGTGGCCCTGTTCGAGGCCACCCACGGCACGGCCCCCAAGTACGCGGGGATGGACAAGGTCAATCCCGGCAGTCTGCTGTTCTCCGGGGTGATGATGCTGGAATACATCGGCTGGCACGAGGCCGCAGAACTCATCCGCAAGGCCTACGAAAAGACCGTCCAGCAGAAGATTGTGACCTACGACTTCGCCCGCCAGATGGACGGGGCCACCGAGGTCAAGACCAGCGAGTTTGCCCAGGCGGTCATCAAAAACCTGTAGTAGTAAGACAGCTTCCGCAGGGCGACTTGATGCCGCCCTGCGGATTTTGTTGGGTGTATTTCATTTTTGGGGCGAATTTTGATTGGCGGTAGGGCCGGCATCCCTATGCCGGGCCCATTTTCTGGGGCATAGGGATGCCCCAGCTACC
>RFJV01000326.1 GCA_003694775.1 Chloroflexota bacterium
GCTGGACCAGACCGGCAACCTGCTGGCCCAGGCCGACGGCGTTCCCTTCGGCGGCCTGTATCCCCCGGCCAACTGGCGGGTCGGGCAGGTCATCCCCGATATTCGCCAACTGCCGGAAACAGACCCGCCGGCGGCGGCTATCGCGGTCGGAATTTACGAGCCGGATACGGGCGCGCGCCTGCCCGCGGTAGACGCATCCGGCACACCTCTGCCCAACAACAGCTACATCCTGCGGGCAGGCGACGAGTGATGAACGACGAAGGACGAACGACGAACGGCAGACGACGAACGCTCCGGGGACAGGCGACGAACGACCGGCGGGGGCGTTCTCTGCTGGTGCTGGTCCTGTACTTCTTGCTGGCCGTGCTGATGACCTATCCCCTGGTCCGGCAGTTGGACCGCGCCGTACCCAACGACATCGGCGACCCTCTGCTGAACACCTGGATTCTGGCCTGGGATGCCCACGCCCTGCTCACCAACCCGCTGAACCTGTTCAAGGCCAACATCTTCTATCCCCTGCCCGATACCCTGGCCTACTCCGAGCATCTTCTCAGCCTGGCCCTGCTGGTTCTGCCGCTCCAGCTTTTCAGCGGTGAGCCGCTGGTCGCTTACAATCTGGCTCTGCTGGCTTCCTACCCCCTGGCCGCGTACGGAATGTACCTGCTCACGCTTCGCTGGACGCGGCGCCGCGACGCGGCCTTCATCGCCGGGCTGGTGTTCGGGTTTGCGCCCTATCGCTTTGCCGCCATCGCCCACCTGCAGTTGCTCAGCTTTCAGTGGCTCCCTTTTGTAATTTTGAGTTTTGAATTCTTAACCAATTATCAATTTTCAATTTTCAATTTTCAATTGGCTCATTGGCTCATTGGCTCATTGAAAATTGGCTCATTGCCCCATTGGCCCTTTGGCTCATTGAAAATTGGCTCATCGGCTCATTGGCCCTTTGGCTCATTGAAAATTGGCTCATTGGCTCTTTGGCTCTTTGGCTCATTGATAATTGAATCATTGATTTTCCTGCTTCTGCAGGTGCTGGCCTCCTGGTATCTGGCCGTCTTCAGCGGGCTGATTTTGGGTCTGTACCTGGCGGGCAAAATCCTGCTGGACCGCGTCGCGCGCCGGCGGCTGGCCCCGGTAGCCGGGGTTCTGGTCGCGGCCGGCCTGCTGACCCTGCCCCTGGCTCTGCCCTATCTCCGCCTGTTCAGCTCACTACACGAAGCCCGCCCCCTGTCTACGGCCCTGATGCTGGCCGCCGCTCCCACCGACTTTGCCGCCGCGGCTCCCTTCAACCGGCTGTTCGGCCCGCTGACCGCGGGTCTGCGTGCCCGGCCCGGCTTCACCGAGGAGCATACCCTGTTTCTGGGGCTGGCCGCGCCCCTGCTGGCCCTCCTGGCCCTGGCGACAAGCTTCCGGCGCGGCCGGTCGCCGCGGGTGCTCATTCTGGCAGGGGTGCTGGCTCTATCCCTTCTGCTGACCTTTCCCGGCCCCTATGCCTGGCTGTCGGCCCTGTTTCCCCCGGCTACGGTCATCCGTGCCCCGGCCCGGTGGGTCATTCCCGGCCTGTTTGCCCTGGCCGGGCTGGCCGGGCTGGGCGGAGCACACCTGCTCGAACGGCTGAGCGGCCCGCGGCGGGTCGTACTGTTCAGCCTTACCTGCCTCCTGCTGGTCGCCGAAAGCTGGTCTGTGCCGGTTCCCCTGGCAAAGGTTGACAACCGCCAGACGCTGAACCCGGTTTACCGCTACCTGGCCGGCCAGCCGCCGGACTTTGCCCTGCTGGAGCTTCCCCTGCACAGCGCGCCGGCCCCGGAATATCCGGAGGTGAAGCGGCTGTACGCCAGCACCGCAGGCTGGTGGCCGCTGGTCAACGGCTATTCCGGCTACACTCCGCCCCGGCAGATGGCCCTGGGCCGCGCCCTGTCCGGCTTCCCCAACCCGCCGGCCAGGGAGGCCCTGCAGAAGCTGGCCGCCTCGTTCGACCGCCGCCTGCTGGTGCTGGTGCACCCCGGCGAGGCCCCGTTCGACCGGTCGGAGTGGGAGGAGTCGGCCCGCTGGCAGGTCGAAAAGGACCCCACCTTCGTGCCGCTGGGCCGCTTTCTGGGGGATGACCTGTACCGGGTGGAGCCGTCGCCGCGGCTGGAGCGGCTGGCCGTTTTTGGCGACCCGCCGGTCATTGAGCTGGCCGGCCAGCGGCTGGTCGAGCTGACCCTCCAGCCATCGCCGGAGGAGGTGCAGACGCGGCGGGCGCTGGTGCTGGTGTGGCGGGCCGTATCGCCGCCGGGCAGGGACTGGACTGTGTTCGTCCACCTGCGGGCCGCGGATGGCTTTGTGCGCAGTCAGGCGGATGGGCCGCCCGTCAGCGGGCACTTTCCCGCCTCGGCGTGGCCAGCGGGGGAGGCGGTGCAGGATGTCCACCGCCTGCCGGAAGAGGATTGGTCGCAGGTGGACCATCTGGCCGTGGGCCTCTACGACCCGGCCACAGGGGAGCGCCTGCCGGCATTTGGTCCGGACGGCAGGCGGTTAACAGATGATGCGCTGGTGATTCGGAGGGAGGAGGAATAGGAGGAGACGCGTTCTTGACAAATGATTAAGTATCGGCCATAATGGATGCAAAACGGAACCGTTATGGAGGCGGTATATGCCCACCCTGACCATAAAGAACCTGCCGGAAGAGCTTTATGAAAAATTAAAGCGGCAGGCGGAAATCAATCGACGCAGTCTGAACAGCGAAGTTATTCTGTGTATAGAGCGCGCCGTTGGCAGTTACAGGCTTGAGCCGGAACAGTATCTGGCAAAAGCACGGCAGTTGCGCGCCAAAACAGCACAGCACCCCATTACCGATGATGAATTCAACACGGCTAAGTCGGCAGGGCGACAATGATTGTGGTGGATACAAACATCATCGGCTACCTGTATCTGAGCAGTGAGCGGTCTGAGCAGGCAGAAAAGGCGCTTCTCAAGGATACAGAATGGGTGGCGCCGATACTCTGGAGAAGTGAATTTCGGAACGTGTTAGCGCAGTACATCAGGAAAAACATTCTTTCGTTTGAAGATGCGGTGCGAATAATGGACGAAGCCACCAGATTGATGGAAGGAAGGGAGTACGAAGTGGCTTCTATGGATGTACTGCAGTTGGTAAAAGGGAGCACGTGTTCAGCGTATGATTGCGAATTTGTCGCCCTGGCGCAAGCGCTGGGGGTTTTGCTGGTTACAGTAGACAAGCAGATACTGCGAGAATTTCCGGTGGATGCGCTCTCACTAGACGAATTTGTAAGCGGTGAACGATTGCGACGTTAAACCAATGCCGCCAGCAGGTCGAACAGACCCAGCAGTTTGGCCGCGGAAACTGCCACCACGGCGACCAACAGCCAGCGGACAAAATTAGCTCCTCGCTTGACCGCCATCCGCGAGGCCACCCAGGCGCCCAGCATATTTCCCACGGCCAAAACCAGGCCCACCTGCCAGACCACCTGCCCGTTCAGGATGAAGACCCCCAGGGCAAAGATGGTAAAGCACAGGACGATGAAAACCTTGACCGCGTTGGCCCGCACCAGGTCGTAGCCGGCGCTGAGGACCAGCCCGGCCAGCAGGAAGATTCCCACGCCGGCCTGGATAAAACCGCCGTACGCGCCGATGAAGAAGAAAATAATCCACTGCCGCCAGCCGAACTGGCTGTGGTCCACCTCGCCGCGGCCCTGGAGCCAGCGTTTGGGCCGCACCAGGATGACCACCAGCATCACCACCATCAGCAGGCCGATGGTGCGGCGCATCACCGTTTCGTTCAGGTTGACGGCAATCTGCGCCCCGGCAATGGAACCGATGATAGCCGGAAGCGCCAGCTTCAGCCCACCGCGCCAGTCCAGCACCTTCTGCTGGCGGAAACTGCTCACCCCCACCACGTTCTGCAGTA
>RFJV01000042.1 GCA_003694775.1 Chloroflexota bacterium
AAGGTTAAAGGTTAAAGGTTTAAGGTTTAAGGTTGAAGGTGATAGACAGCAGAAACAATTATACCATCAACCCGGTGCGGGGCTAAATTTTTCTGCTTGCACATTCTGCCGGTTTTTGCTACAATCTGCGCGGTTGGGGCAAGTCAAGTCAAGGAATGTGAGCAGTGAGATGCGGGTTAACAATTCATCATTCAAAATTCAAAATTCATAATTTTTAACACGGGGAGCCAGTCCATGGACTTAGCCAGCAAAATTCGCAATGTACCGGATTTTCCGGTGAAAGGGATTCTGTTCTACGACATTACCACCCTGCTGAAAGATGGTGAGGCGTTCAAGGCCAGCGTGGACCAACTGGCAGAACGGTATGCCGGTCAGCAGATTGACCTGGTGGTGGGCGTGGAGTCGCGCGGTTTCATTTTTGGGACGGCGCTGGCCTACAAGCTGGGCGCGGGGTTTGTGCCGGTGCGCAAGCCGGGGAAACTGCCGGCAGAAACCATCTCGGAAAGCTACGAGCTGGAGTACGGCACCAACACGCTGGAAATTCACACCGACGCTATCCAGAAGGGGCAGAAGGTGCTGGTGGTCGACGACCTGCTGGCGACCGGTGGGACGGCCAAAGCCACCTGCAATCTGGTGGAGCGGCTTGGTGGGGAGGTGGTCAGCGTGGCCTTTTTCATCGAGCTGACCTTCCTGCACGGGCGCGACCAGCTTCAGGGGTACGATGTGTTTTCTGTATTGAAGTACGATAAGTAGGCAGGTAGTCGGGAAAAAACAGCCAGCCGGATGCGAACAGCATCCGGCTGGCTGTGCTGTAGCGGATAGGAGGGGCAACCCTTGTGGTTGCCCTTACTATTTCTTCAGCTTGAGCATAATGGTCGCCAGGGGGGGCAGGGTAAGGGCCAGAGATTGGGCGTGTCCGTGGAAGGGAATGTTGTCGGTGTGGCGACCGCCAGCGTTGCCCAGGTTGCTTCCCCAGTAATATTCCGAGTCGCTGTTAAGAATTTCCTCGTAAAATCCGGGAACCGGTACGCCGATACGGTAATCGTAGCGGGGCACGGGGGTAAAGTTGGAGACCACCACAATGAATTCGTCGCTGGATTTGGCATGCCGCATAAAGGAGAAGACGCTGTTATCGCTGTCGTTGGCGTCTATCCAGGTAAAGCCGGTCCATTCAAAATCATTTTCGTAGAGGGCCGGCTCGTTCTGGTACAGGCGGTTCAGGTCGCGGACAAACCGCTGAACACCGAGGTGATTGGGTGCGGTCAGGGCCGCCCATTCCAGGCTGGCATCGAAGTTCCACTCCTGCCACTGGGCAAATTCGTCCCCCATAAAGAGCAGTTTCTTGCCCGGATGTCCCCACATAAAGCCGTAATAGGCCCGCAGGTTGGCAAACTTCTGCCATTCATCGCCGGGCATTTTGTTAATCATGGAGCCTTTGCCGTGCACCACTTCATCATGGGAGAGGGGCAGGATAAAGTTCTCGTTGAAGGCGTACAGCAGGCTGAAGGTCATATCGTTGTGGTGGTACTTACGGTAGATGGGGTCCTTGCTCATGTAGTTGAGGGTATCGTGCATCCAGCCCATATTCCATTTCAGGCTGAACCCCAGCCCGCCCATGTAGGTAGGCCGGGAAACCATCGGCCAGGCGGTAGACTCCTCGGCGATGGTCAGCACGCCGGGATAAATGCCGTGCACCACCTCGTTCATCTTGCGCAGGAAGCTAATGGCGGCCAGATTTTCCCGCCCGCCGTACTCGTTGGGAACCCACTGGCCTTCTTCGCGGGAGTAATCCAGATACAGCATTGAGGCCACCGCGTCTACCCGCAGGCCGTCGAAGTGGTAGCGGTCAATCCAGAACAGGGCATTGGAGATGAGGAAAGCGCGCACCTCGTTGCGGCCATAGTTGAAGATAAGGGTGCCCCAGTCCTGATGTTCGCCCTGGCGGGGGTCGGCATGGGAATAGAGATGCGTGCCGTCAAAGTAGTTCAGGCCGGCCCCGTCCTTGGGAAAATGAGCCGGCACCCAGTCCAGAATCACCCCGATATTGTGCTGGTGGCACTGGTCGATAAAGTACATCAGGTCTTCGGGGTCGCCAAAGCGGCTGGTGGGGGCAAAGTAACCCAACACCTGGTAGCCCCACGAAGCATCGAGGGGATGTTCGGCGATGGGGAGCAGTTCGATGTGCGTAAAGCCCATGTCTACCACGTAAGGAATCAGCTCCTCCGCCAGCTCCCGGTAGGTCAGGTAGCGAGTGCCCCATTTTTCGTCTGGCTTACGCCGCCAGGAGCCAAGATGGACCTCGTAGATGGAAATCGGCCTGTCCAGGGCCTGGATTTCGCGGCGGCGCTGAACCCAGTCGGCATCACCCCATTGATAGCGGTTCAGGTTGACCACCACGGAGCCGGTTTTGGGCCGCTGTTCCATGGCAAAAGCCAGCGGGTCGGCCTTGTCGAAGGTTTCGCCGTTTTGGGTGACGATGCGGTACTTGTACAGGGTGTATTCCGGCAGACCGGGCACAAACAGCGTCCAGATGCCGCTGTCGCTGGGGGTCATGGGGTGGGTTTCACTCCAGCCGTTGAAATCGCCGATGACAAATACGTTGCGCGCGTTCGGCGCCCAAACCGCAAAATGGACGCCCTGAACTCCGTCCAGTTCTATCAGGTGGGCGCCCAGCTTTTCGTAAATCCGTTCGTGCGTGCCTTCTGCAATGAGGTACTTATCATAATCCGTCAGCCACGGAGCCGATGCCGAAGGAATAGCTGTATCTTTAGTGGATGTTTGCTGGCTCATAACCTGTCCTCCAGGATGGGTTACATTTATCTTATCATACCCTGTTTATCGGGGCAACTGCCTTTTACCGATTTGACCTGCCGGGGAAATGATGTACAATAGGCCGCGGAGCTTACGCCAATCTCCGTAGGCAAATCGCCGGTAAAGTTCGGTATGCGTACGCCAAATTGCCTAGTAAAAATTGCGGTATCCGGTATGGTTGTGCTATAATGGCAGTATGTCAGCCTGAATTGGGTTTGTCCAGAATTTTAGGAATTCTGGACAAACCTGGGGGGATTC
>RFJV01000043.1 GCA_003694775.1 Chloroflexota bacterium
AATGCGGGGTGGGCGAAGGCATTGCCTTCGCCCACCCCGTTCACCCGGTACATATCACACTTTACACGGAGGTGCTGTAATGCTTCTTCTCAACTTCTCCCACCCCCTCACCCCCGACCATCTGACCCAGGTGGAAGTTCTCACCGGCCAAAAAATCGAGCGGGTGGTGGAAATCCCCAGCCAGATTGATCCCCAGCAGCCGCTGGTGCCGCAGGTCACGGCCCTGGCCGATGAAGCCGGCCTCTCCCCGGCGGAGTGGCAAACCCTGCCTCTGCTGGTCAACCCGCCGTCGCTCAACTTCATCGCTGTGGTCCTCCTGGTCGAACTGCACGGCCGTTGCGGCTATTTCCCGCCCCATCTGCGGATGCGGCCCGTACAGGGAGCCATCCCACCGCGCTACGAAGTGGCGGAGATACTGAACCTGCAAGATGTCCGCAGTGCGGCGCGGGGGAGGCGGTAATTTAGGAAAATTTCGATAAAAAATTCCACAATGTTTCCATGACGGAAACAACGCCTTGCTATCTTGTAGACAGCTCAAGTATACGGAGGTGTCTGCAGTGGGACGCAAGGCAAACATGTCGCATATTGAAGCGGTTGTCCGGACCATCCAGCAGAACGATGGACAGGTGCGGGCCAACGACATCGCCCGGATGACCGGCCTGCATCCGGAAGTGGTTTCAAGGGCACTGGCACGAGTGCCGGAGTACACCGGTATTCTCCTTCAGGAGGATGACCACGGTTTTCTCGGCATCTTCAGACGTTCGTGATGAATTTTTGAGGCATGAATTGGCAAAGGATTCACACTATTCGGCATCATTTTATGATACAATGTTGCCGGAATTCAGCACAGGAGGACTACAATGACCCAAACCATCGACCTGGAAGAGCTGAAACGTATCTATGCCGAACCGAGCTGTGGATATACGGATGCCGAGCTGGCCGACCGTTTCGGTACAACTCGCAGTGCCATCTACAAGGCCCGGAAGCGATTGGAAGACAGCGGCATCGAATTTATCCAGACGGAGCGAGGACGGTACCGCATCGACCGCCGCCGGTTTGTATCCAACATCCGGGTTTCCACTCCCGAAGCGCTGGTGCTGTATGTCGCGGCCCGAAAGTTAAGCCGCCACACCGGTTTTACCCACAAGCATGTGCAGAACGCCCTGGACAAACTCTCCTACGCCCTGTACCAGCCGATGACCGAGAAGCTGGTCAAGGCCGCGGGGGTGCTCCCTCAGCGCGCCGATGCCGATAAGCGGGAGCAGGTTCTGGAGACCATCATCCGGGCCTGGACAGAAAACAGCAAGGTTCGTATCTGGTACCGTGCCCTGCGCAGTACCCATACCCTGGTGCACGGAGTCAGCCCATACCTGATTGAACCATCGCCCTGGAGCGACAGCGTGTACCTCATCGGCTACAGCGATGTGATGGAAAAGATTGTCCCGTTCAAGATTGAACGGGTGCAGAAAGCGATGCTCACCTCGGAGCCGCCGAAAGCCTGTCAGTTCAATGAAGATGAACTCCTGCAGTACGCCTGGGGTATCTGGCAGAACGAGCGGGAAGCGGAGACCGTGGTTCTGCGGTTTACCGGACGGGAGGCGGTACGCCGGCTACGGGAAAGCATCTGGCATCCTCAGGAGAAGGTGGAAGAAAAGGAGGATGGCAGTGTCATCTGGCAGGCCACTATCGCCGAACCGCGTGAAATGATACCCTGGATACGCGGCTGGGGCGCGGATTGCGAGGTGCTGGCGCCGGAATGGCTGAGGACCGAGCTGATGCGAGAGACCAGGCGGTTGATGAAGCTTTACAAGATGGAAGTCGCCGGCCCTATGAGCGGGGAGGAAACGGATTATCACAATCGGCGGGCAAATCAGCTGTTCAGGAGTTAGCTATGCAGTTGTACAAATATCAGGTTCAGGTTGCCGACAAACTGCAGTCCGGTCAGAGTGTCATTCTGCAGGCCCCCACGGGAGCCGGTAAAACGCTGGCCGCACTCTGGCCTTTTCTGGAAGCGTGGGACCGCGGCAATCCCGATGTATTTCCAAGAAAGTGCATTTACAGTGTGCCCATGAGAGTGCTGGCGAACCAGTTTGTTCAGGATACGACAGCCCTGGTACGGGACAAAATGGTGCTGGCCGAAAATCCCGGCATCACCATCCAGACTGGCGACCGTCCCGAGGACCCTCAGTTTGAACAGGACCTGATTTTTGCCACCATCGACCAGACCCTCAGCAGTTTTCTCCATCTGCCGTACAGCCTGCCGCGCAAACTGGCTAATCTGAACGCCGGCGCAATCGTGGCTTCGTATCTGGTCTTTGATGAGTTTCACCTGTTCGACCCGGATTCTACCCTGCCGACCGCGCTGGAGATGCTCCGCATGCTCCGCGGCGTTGCTCCGTTTATTTTGATGACAGCTACCTTTTCAAACTATATGCTGAAGACGTTGGGAAGCTGGCTCGATGCGGCGGTTATTCCGGCCAACGAAGAAGAGCTGAAAGACCTGCTGAACCTGCCGGCGGAAAAAAGCAAACGCCGTTATTTCCACTGGCTGGACCAGCCGATGAACGCGGCCGCAATTCTTGAACGACATCAGGGACATCACCGGTCTCTGGTTGTCTGCAATAC
This sequence comes from Chloroflexota bacterium, assembly GCA_003694775.1. Taxonomy (GTDB): domain Bacteria; phylum Chloroflexota; class Anaerolineae; order 4572-78; family J111; genus J111. Next base: position 2,626 of record RFJV01000043.1, read on the forward strand.
GGTTGACCGGGCACAGAAGATATACCGGGAATTGGTGAACCATCCTGAAAGAGGAGACACGGAAATTCTCCTGCTCCACTCCCGATTTTTGCCGTATGACCGGCTGGCAAAGGAGCAAAGGCTGTTGAGCCGCTTTGGTAAAAATGCCGACCGCCAATCCGGCAGTGTTATTGCTGTAGCTACGCAGGTGATAGAAGTCGGACTGGATATCAGCGCCGAAATCCTGCATACCGAACTGGCCCCGGCCAATGCGGTTCTGCAAAGAGCCGGGCGCTGTGCCCGGTACGCTGGCGAAACGGGGAACGTTTTTGTGTATCCGGTTGAGAATTATCTGCCCTACGCCCCGTTAAAAGGCAGTACGGCCAGACATGCGGTTATCGAACGCACCCGTGAATGGTTGGCGAACCATCCCGAATCAGAACCGGTCGATTTTTTGCTGGAGCAGGATTGGATAAATGCCGCCCACGCCGAATTCGATGAAAGTTTACTACAAGCCCTGCAGGGAGGGCGTTCTGTCCACCGGAAACGGATGGAAGCGGCCCTGGCAGGCCGGTCCAATGAAGCTGGTGAACTTATCCGAAAAATAAGCGCGGTTTCGGTGACCATCAGCAGACGGCCCGACCGCTGGCTGTCCAGCCCGTTTTCTATGCCGGTCTTCTCACTGTATCCGGGGACTTTGTACGGCGCGGCCAAACGATGGCTGGAAATGGATATTCCCCGGCCGGACGGTGGGCTTCTTCTCGGCAAACTGGTTGAGGATAAGGCAACCGTGGAGGAAGAAGGTGAAGCGGTACATTATCGCTGGGAACCGGTGACGAACACCAAAGCACTTGCCGGCGCGCCGCTGGTCGTCGTTCATCCCTCTCTGGCCAGCTACAGTACAGAAGAAGGATTGGTGCTGAATAAGGGCGGCAGTTACTGGGATGAGGACGCATTGTTATCACCGCGAAAGGACCGTCCCGCCTCAAAAGGCCGGCGAGGCTGGAGCGTGCATTACAAAGCTGAATCTTACCGCCAGCATATCCAGCTGGTCTATCGAGCTTTCAACCATCTTTGGCCTGACCTGCAGAGAGCGGCGGATTTGCTCGAAAAGCGGGCCGGTTGGCCAGCGGGAACCGTGAGACGGGCGGCTGTATTTGCAGTACTGTTTCATGATGTAGGAAAACTGCGGGTAGATTGGCAGGAATGGGCCGCAGAGTGGCAGAAACGCATCAACGGAGGTACGGTCGATTTTTATGCTCATACCGATTATGACCGCGAACACCACCAGCAGTTAGAGCGCCAGATGAAGCGGCGCCCACCGCACGCGGTGGAAAGTGCTGTGGCTGTATCGCCTTTACTGGCCGCGGTCTTCGGAACCCATCGTCCTGCTATCCGGGCCGTTTTTTCGGCCATAGCCCGGCATCATGGGGCCTTTTCATCGAACGGCACCGCGTTTCAGCTGGTGGAAGGGGCAGTCGAGGCTGTCCGCCAAACCCTTCCTCTGGCCAGTTCGGACCTCAACCTCAATGCTGGTCAGGTAAATATTTTAACCCGCGGACAGCCACTGCGCCAGCGCGAACAGGATTTGCTCTTTGTAAACGGCCAGGA
>RFJV01000327.1 GCA_003694775.1 Chloroflexota bacterium
CCGGTTGAGGAACTCTGCCAGCCGCTGGGCCTCAAAGCGGTTGGCCGCGGTGTCGAACCCCTTTTGTTCGACCAGCCGGCCCGTGTGCGGGTCAACCACGGCAATGTTGACCCCCCGCCGGTGGGCCGAGGCGTCCACCGCATCGTCGCCAAAGCCTACGGTGATGAAGGCAAAATCCGCCCCGCTGTTGGCCTCGATATCGACCGGGGTGTCCACGCCGGTTTGCCCGATGGTCCGGGAGGCCGGCAGGACCTGCCGGGGTTGGGCGGTGTGGGCAAAGTGGAGCACCAGCCGGTTGAGGCCGTCTTTCAGCAGGGCCTCCGGCAGGTCGGCCTGGATGACCTGCCAGCCTTCGTGTAGTGAGTAGCTATGAGGCAGAGGGTGTCCGTTCAGGCTCAGGCTGACCTGCTGGGGCGGCGCGCCGGGGTAGGCGAACGGCGCGATTTGCAGGCGCACCTGCCGGTTGCCGCCTCCCCGGACGGGGAAGAAGATAACCGCCTGCCGGGCCGCGGCCCAGTTGGCCGTGGCGGCAAAGATGTCTTCATTGCCGGCCCAGCCTTCGCCGCGGTAGGGGTCGGTGCTCCACTGACCAAAGTCCAGGGTCAGGGGGTCAGGAACCGGGGCTTGCCGTACGGCAAACGCCTCCACACCGGGACTGCGGTAGACCGGCTCCGGCTGGTGAGGGATAAGCTCCAGGGCGAGATTTCGTGTAGTCAGATAGGTATCCTCATACGGTTTGCGGTGAGGAATGGGTTCGTGGATGACCAGATACTTGATATTGTACAGGGTCATCAGGTCTGCGGCCTGCTCGCGGGCGCGCTGGAGGGTGTCCTCATCCACCGGATGGTACAGTTCGGCCTCGGTCAGGGCGTAGAAGAGGGGAATGCGGCGGTAGTAGTCGAACTTGAAATCCGGGTTGCGGCTGGTGTTGCCGCCCAGCATTGGCCGGTGGTGGGCGGACTGGTAGTATTGAATCTGGGTCCGTTCTGCGCCCAGCGTGCCGTAGCTGTTGCGCCAGCCCAGCGGCAGGTGCAGGAGGGTGAAGCTGTCCGGCTCGGCGGCCATCTGGCGGTACAGGTCGGGGATGCGGGCGTCGGTCAGGGGGAGAGGTGCGCTGAACTGGTCGAACAGCAGAACGACCAGCAGGGCCGCGGCCAGCACCGGCGACCCCAGGCGCAGGCGGCCGGCCCGGCTCATCAGCCAGGCCGAGCCGTAGGCCACCAGCACCGCCAGCGACATCGTCAGCGGAATGCCAAACCGGTTGGGAACGCGGTTGGCATTGATGACCGGGATGTAGTGGAGCAGGGCAAAGGGCAGGGGAAAGGTCACTTCCAGGCCGTCCAGGTTGAAGCGGTTCTGCCCGTTGATGGTCAGCAGAGGGCCGAGGCTGAGGACGGTAAAGATAAGCACGCTCCACAGCCAGACCCGGTTTTCTCTGCGCCGGACGGCAAATCCCAGCAGGGCCAGGGCCGTGACCCCGTACCCCAGGAACAGGGTATTGACATCGCTGAACCGGCCCCGCCCCTCGATGACTGCCCGCAGTTCGGCCAGCCAGTCTACCCCCGACAGAGGGTGCAGGGGCGTGAGAGTGAACAGTCCTACCAGGTCGGCGCTGAGTTTGAGACCTTCACCCCAGCCGGGTTCCGCATAGGCCGGGTCGAGAAAATCCGGCAGGACAGACAGGATGAAAGGCGCGGTCAGGGCCAGGGTCAGCAGGCCGATGAGGGCAAGGCGGGTTGCCAATTGGAGGATGGGGGAGGTGGAATGTCGAAAGTGGAAGGTCAGAATAATCAGGGTAAGAAACAGCAGGAAAACGCTGTAGGTCAGCTCCGCATACAGGCAGAAGGCGGCGAACAGGGCGGTCAGGAAGATATTTTTGCCGCCACCCTGGCGCAGGGTTTTCAGCAGAAAGAGGGTATAAAACGGAAACCACTGGATGGTAACGAAGTTGTAGTGTCCCAGCGCGGCGTACATCATCCGGCTGGCCGAAAAGGCGAAGACCGCGCCGGCCAGAAAGGCGGCAGATAATTTTGGTTGAAAGTTGAATTTTGAATGGGTAAGCAGGTACAGGGCCAGCAGGTACATGCCGAAGGCGCTGGACACAAAAGAGAAGAGCAGAGTCAGGTTGCTGGCAACCGGCAGAGAGAGGCCAAGCTGGAGCGGCAGACCAAAGGCGGCGTTGAACAGGTTGAAGGTGTAGGTGGTCAGGTTGACGCCCAGAGGGAAGAAAATATAATCCGAGTACAGGGGTGTCTGGCCCAGGTTCAGCAGGCTGAACTTGAACCACCACATATTCCACAAAAAGGTAGACTCGTCGAAGGCCCAGGTGGCCTCGCCGGGCACGTGGGTGGTTAGCCTGACCGCCAGCGGCCAGGTCAGCACCAGGGCCAGCAGAATGTACAGGCCGATAATCACCAGATGGGGGCGGTATCGTCGGTTCATAGGGCGGTATGATACCACGAAGAATGACGAATGACGAATGACGAATGCGGTGGTGGTGGTCCAGGCTGTACTGGCAGTTGCCTGCAGACCTCCGCCCTCCGCTTCATCCTTCATCCCTCATCCTTACCATGAACCCAATGCCGGAAGCACGCAATCCTTTCTTTCCCTTTCACGCCCTCGGTTTCCGGGGCAACCCGTTCCGCGCACTGACCGACGAGGAATGGGCGGAAACAGCTATCCTCCCTGCGGTGGTCACAGAGGCTCTGCCCAAAGGAGAACACCTGCAGATTATGGGGTCAGCCGGGAGCGGGAAGACGACCACCCTGCTGGCCCTGCAGAGGCACTTTCAGGAGCGGGGCTTGCGGACGGCCTATGAATACCTGCCGGACGGGGCGACCACCTGCCGCACCGACCCCCGTTCGCTGGAGGTGTTCCTGCTGGATGAGGCTCAGCGGCTCAGCCGCGGGGCGCGGACGAGGCTTATTTCGGCAGTGCGGGCGAGCGGGACGCGGCTGGTGCTGGGTACTCACCGCGACCTGTCCGCCTGCTTTGCCGCGGAGATGCCGGTGACCACTGTCCTGCTGGCGGTCCCGTCGCCGGCCCGACTGCGGCAGATTCTCCACCGCCGGATGGCCTTTTTTGCCCTCCATCCCGGCGCGGCCCCGCCTATCAGCGATGACGCCCTGGAGACCCTTCTCCGGGCCTGCGGCGGCAACCTGCGGGCGATGGAGCACGGTCTGTACGAGGCTTTTCAGGCCTGGGCCAGGGCGGGGCAGATGCCGGGCATTCTCACCGCCGCGGTTCTGACCCCCTTTTTTGAGGCGTAGGACAACTGCTCGCAGTTAACCTACCAGATGTCCGCCTTCTCCGCCAGGGGAGAAAGGATAAAGGACTGACTGCCCTTAGGGTCGCGGCCAAAGGGGATATCGATAGCCGCCTCCACTTCCCAGACAATGCTGATGTAATGGCCGGCATAGCTCCAGGGTTCATTGGGCAGGGTAAACTGAAAGCTGTACTGGTAGGGCATCCCGGCCTGCATTGGCCCTTCCATCAGGACCATCTCCTCGATGACTTTCCGGTCGATATCGCCCCGGCCTTCGGTGCGCCACTGCAGACGGGCCACCAGCCGCCGGCTCTTCAGGTCGCCATCGGGTACGGCCAGCACTTCCCCGCGCACCACATCGCCCGGTGCAAACCGTTTGACCGTGCCGATTGTCTCTCCTCCCTGCAGGGTCACTTCGATATTTGCTCCTGCCATTATGCCGCCTCCTTCACCAGTTCCGGCAGAACGACCAGTTCTTTTTCCTGCACTACATCGGGCCAGCCGGTAACTTCTATTTTCATCCGTACGAACCATTGAATTTGATTGTTGATTGCCTTAAAGGTATGCATTCCCTGCCGGGGAATCTGCAGGGTGCGGTCATCGTACAGCGTTTCCCCGCGGCGGTAAGCACGGGCCGGCAGGTCGAACTCTGCGGCAATATCCTCGTGGGTAACGGTGTAGGTGTCGGTGCCGCGGCGGTAGCGGGCCGTTTCCCGCTGAACAAGCTGGAGCAGAATACGCCCGGCATTGACGTTCGATTTGAAGGTGTGCTCCACGTGGCAGGTGAACCGCTCGCCGACCCGCAGGGTGTCGGAGGAAACGGTAATGGTCGGGGTGCCGACGCGTGCCCTGGCCACGAACTGCATCGCGCCAATGGCAATCATTACCAGCCCTATCACCACAAAAGGTATGCCGAACAGGGCAAATACAATACCTCCCCCGCTCAACCAGGCCATCAGCATCCACACCACGGCAAAGCCGGCAAAAAACAGACCGAATACAATGAGGAATATCTGGGCACAGCCAGAAGTTGATATTGTTGTCTGGTGCATAATCTTCCTCCTCGGCTAAAATAGGGCTGATATTAATCCCCAAAACTGATACCCAAATCGCGGGCGGTGAGGATGGTGTCGCAGTCAACGGGTACGGCCTTGATATGCCCGACGATTTTTTCCAGCGGTACATAGCGCACGGTCGGCGGGTCCAGGCAAATCATCTTGCCGGACTCCCCTTCGGCCAGGGCACGGACCGCGGCCGCGCCAAAGCGCAGGGCAATCAGGCGGTCAAATGTGGTGGGCGACCCGCCGCGCAGGAGATGTCCCAGCACCACTACCCGCGCCTCTTTGCCGGTCAATTCCTGCAGTTCGTGGGCCACTTTCTGCCCCACGCCGCCCAACCGTTCGGCCCGGCCCACTTCTCTTTCCAGCACAGTATAGCTCCCGCCGACCGGCCTGGCCCCTTCGGCCACTACCACAATGGCAAAATCCCGCCCTTCGGCGATGCGCTGGTTCACTTTTTCGGCTACTTTGTGGATGTCGTACGGAATTTCCGGGATGAGGATGGCGTCTGCCGTACCGGAGACACCGGCGTTGAGGGCAATCCAGCCGGCATACCGGCCCATCACCTCGACCACCATAATGCGGTGGTGGGCCTGGGCAGTGGTGTGCAGGCGGTCAATGCATTCGGTAGCAAACGAGACCGCGGTGTCAAAGCCAAAGGTCACCACGGTCAGGTCCAGGTCGTTGTCGATGGTTTTGGGCACGCCGATGACCCGCAGGCCGCGGCGGTAGAACTCGTTGGCTATGGCCAGGGAGCCATCGCCGCCAATGGCGATGAGCGCGTCCAGCCGGTGCCGTTTGAACGCGGCCAGCACCTCGTCGGAGCGGTCTACCTCCACCAGCCGGCCCGTCTCGTCCGGCATGGGGTATCTCAGCGGATTGCCGCGGTTGGTGGTCCCCAAAATTGTTCCGCCCAGATGGGTAATTCCCCGCACCGATTCACGGGTCAGCCGTACCAGGCCGCCGTCCGGATACCGCTCCGGGTGGAGCAGTCCCTCGTAGCTGTCGCGGATGCCAAAGCACTCCCAGCCCCGGTTGCTGGCGGCCAGCACCACCGCCCGGATGACCGCATTCAGTCCGGGCGCGTCGCCGCCGCCGGTGTTGATGGCGATACGTTGGATGGAATGCGTCATGGTGTACCTCACTTGCATTCTTAACATATTTTTCTGTTCATCTGCCGCGAGCCATATTCGCCCCCAAAATAGCATACAGGTTGCCGGCCTAACGCCCCGCGCTTCACCTGCGCCGCGAAGTGTAGCGGCGTCAGGTGCAAGCGCGGGTTAGCGTGCCTGTACTTTCATTCACCATGTCGCCACTTTCAAGTCGGTAATCTCACTGAAATGGGTGTCTCGCGTAGCCACCGTTAAATCGTGCTGTAGAGCAATCCCAGCAATCCAAATGTCGTTTTCTGGAATAGGACGCCCCTTTTCACGCAGGGCATTCTTGATTTCGCCATAACGACGCGCTGTTCCACTGTTACATTCCAGAACCACGTTAGCCGCCACGAATTCGTCAATACGCGCTACATTCTCTCGTATCCGTGCCGACTTCCACGCCCCGTAGTAAAGTTCACCGATGGCAATACAGGGGATGAAGATTTCGTCTGCTTTCTCCAGACTATCCTTCACAGCCGCGTCATCGGCGAACAGAGCGATAATGACGCTGGTGTCCAACAGGTATTTACCACTCATTGACATCAACCTGTTCGCATCCCTGCTCTATCGCCTGGTGCATTCGCTGCACGTCGTCCAGGGGAATTGTACCTGCGAAACGCAAAAGCCGATGCCCAAGGACACCACGGGGCACAGAGAGTGCCAAAGCACGGGTGAACTCCAATACTCGCCATTGCAGTTCGTAGGGTAAGGATTTGAGCTGCTCAAGAATTTCATCAATCACCATTGTGCTCATTTTACTCTCCTTATTTTAGAAATTCTATCTAATCCGACCGGGGCAGATGCAGACGGGCCAGCTCCACCGCCCCGTCTGCCTGCGGCTGACCGTTCACCACTACCGGCAGACGTTGGCCGGTTTGCGGGTCGTACATGCCCACCAGCAGGCGGTATTCCCCGGCGGGCGCGGCTTCCCGCAGGGTCAGGGTGTACCGGTCGACCACCGTATCGCCGGCGCGCCAGACCGACGTGGGATACCGTCCGGCCTGCGGCGGGTTGTCCCACTGCGCCCAGACCTGCCCGTCGGGGCCAATAAGCTGAGTGAAAACGGTGTAATCCTGAGGAATAGCAGTCGAGGTGTGCCAGAACAGGGCCAGTTGAATGGGAGTCGGCGGCACGGGCAAGCTGTCCGTATCTGGATTAATATTATACCCCAAAAGTTCAATTGTGTCGCCCAGGCGGGCGGTCCGGGGGTGGGCCGGTGCGGTGTCGTGGGCCGGGTCCAGCCGGCGCATGACCGCCGGATACAGGTTGTGCTCGCCGGTGGGGGTCGCACCGTCCAGCAGGGGCAGATATTCGTAGCCGTCCGGCAGG
>RFJV01000328.1 GCA_003694775.1 Chloroflexota bacterium
AAACTATACAGCCCAACTCCAGTATAAAAAAAACTGGCTACCAACCGTTATTATTGGGTCATTAATGCTAATCGGTCTGGCTTCTGCATTATGGGAAATAAAAGCAATGGGACTGGCAAAATATACTCAGCCGCCCAGAATTCCGGCAGATATCCTAACCGCCTTTGAGGCAATGCCGAATGTTACAACGCTCAACAGTGTTGTTCAACACCGTAGACATAATTATTTCGCGGCGATGCAGCTGGACTATGGACACCGACCAAACGGTTACTCTACTGGCGAGGCAATCACTGTCGGGGGCATCCCCCCCAAAACATTGGGTACGGCTATCGAAGTTGCCAAACAGGCCTTTGCTAACCGATTACCGCTCCGTAGCTACCAATTACTGCATAATTTAGGCGCAGATTATGTATTTGTCGGACCGGAAGAACACGCTTCCCAATATACACCCGAAAAATTTAACGCTTCATTCTATTTCACGCCGGTGTATACGGCCCCTACCGTTGCCATTTATCAGCTCAACCCCGTTTTTACTGAAAAAACACTCTCAACATTTGATAACAACGCCCTTGAATGGCGTGGATATTTTATTGACCCCGCGCCGATTTATCCAGACCAAACTAATCCCTCCTCCTCACTCGGCCTGGTGACAGCCTGGCGGCTAACCCGCCCGGCCGATAAAAACTACACCGTCTTTATCCATTTTGTAGACTCCGACGGTAATATCATCGCTCAGGCCGACCACCAACTTTGGGCCTGGGATATACGCAGTGAAGGCCCCACCACCACCTGGACACCCAATCTCACCCACCTGGATATTGTTGCCTTACCACCGCGGGTATTGACCAGTAATGGGCCATTATCCATCCGAATGGGGATTTGGTTGCCGGAAAATGGTCAACAATTCTCGCCTGAAAATCAAATATTGGACACTGATGAAGCCGGCCGGCTGGTAATATCCAATTGGCGTTAAAATCAAGCGGTGCAGTATGCCGGTCAGGATGCTCAACGTGAAATCCAGGCCTCCTCTATTGGGTTCTGATACACCACCATCCCCTCAGACTCGTAAACCACCGGCCAGCCGGTCAGTTCTGCTATCCATGCCCCGGCCACATTATCATGGTCGATGATGTAGCGCACCTGCCGCGCCGACAACGCGGCCTGCACCGCGGCCTTGAGCGCCGCCGGGTCGGTATACTGCCGCCACTCCAGCCCCACCAAAAAGGCCAGCAGTGTTTTATCCACCCCACCCTGGTTTAAGTAAGCGGCTTTATCAGCCGGCAAGCGGGCAAGCCACCCCCCAATCAGCGGCTTGCCGTGGATAGTCTGTTTGTGCATTAAAAAATTAACATCCCATTTGATGTCGACCACGGCATACAGTTCCTGGTCTTGCCCCATTCGGGTGTAAAACTCATCGGTTTGGGTTGAGGTCAACTGGATTGGTACGGCAGAATATTCCAGCCCGACCAGCAGAACAACAGCTACCCCCATCCTCCATCGAATGTTCGACCGATTTAGTTTTGCCAGCCAGCCGGTCAGACCGTAAGCTGTCAGCATAGCCAGGGCCAGCGAGGTGATGACCACCATTCGCCCTGGAATGCCGGTAATGGCAAAAATCGGGATGGCCTGCGTCAGCCAGCGGTATGGTAGGCTGACCGGTAAAATTTGCCCGTCAATTTGCAGTTGTGGCCCCAAAGCCAGCCCGGTAAAGAGCAGGGCCACAGCCCACCACCACGTCACGGCCCGCCGCCACTGCTGGTGAACCACCCCGCTGAGAGCCAGCACCAACGCTACATAGCCGGGATAGGCCGACGCGCCCGGCTCCCGGTTGTGCGCCGCGTACGAAATCCAGACATCTTCAAACCATTCGGCCCAACTGGAAGTCGGCCCCGGTACGAAAAAGCTGTACACGTCAACCGAATGGCGCAAGGGGTCGTGTTCTCCCACCAGGGTAGTTTCGCCCAGCAACTGGAACATCGGCAGTAACAACGGAGATAAGATGACCACAGCCCCCCCTAAAACCAGCCCCACTCGTCCCGCCGACACGGCCCGCCGGACCGGGGGCAACGGCCACAACAGAACCACCAGCGACAGCATGCCGCAGTAAACTACATAATACCAGGAATGCAGTGCCATCCAGGTCAGAAAAAAAACGGCCAGTCCCGCGGACCGCCAGTCTCCACGCCGGACAAAGCGGAGCAAAAACAGACTATAAAACGGAATCCACTGCACGGTTGACAGATTCAAATGTCCAATCTGCAGGCGCAAAAAATGGTACGGCGACAGGGCAAAAACCAGACCGGCTACAAAACTGGCCCACCGGCATCCGGTTAAATCCAGGGCTAACAGATATGCCCCCCAGCCGCCCAGGACAAACGAAAGCAAAATCATCACATTGTAGCTGGCATCGCTCCCCAATACCCCCCACAGCGGGATTGCCAGTAATCCGTCGGCCACATCAACCGGATGAAACAGGAGCGTAACCCCCTCCGGGTAAAACAGATACCGGGTAAAAAACGGAGACTGTCCCAACGATAACAGCGACAGGCGAGTCCACCACAAGGCCCACATATTCTGCCCCCAGTCGCCCACCCCCGGCACCCAGCCCCACAGATGCGTTGCCAACGGCCAGGTGGTCACAACAGCAACAGCAATATATCCGGCAAACGGTATCCAATGACGATGACTGTTGATGTTCATTGTTCTACCCTGATTGTGCCCACGTCTACAAAATCCCCCCCGGTTGACAGCAAAATCCGCACCCCTGTATCTGCCTCATACAATCCGGCAATCAGCCGGTATTCACCCGGTGGGGCATCGGGTGACAGTTGGATGGCGTAGCTTTCTGTTACGGGCCGGTGGGCAGGCCACAAGGCAAAGGGATACCAGCCGCCGCCCGGTTGATTATCGTACTGCCCCCACACCCGGCCATCGGGCCCCAACAGTTGGGTGAACACCGTTACCATCGTGTCCACGGGTTGCATTACCTGCCAGGTGAGGTCGAAACGCAGCCAGCCGCCGGGTTGAAGCACAACATCTACCGGTTCTTCCGCCCGCAACTGCACTCCGTTTTCAAACAGCACTGCCGGAACCGCCGGTACCGCACCCTGCGGTGGATGAATGAGTAAGGGCACAGGCGGGAGCTGGTTGGGGGGCAACGGTACACCTTCATCGGTCATCGGCCAGCGAGACTCCCCGGCCGCGGTTTGCACCCACACCCGCAAACCGTACTGCCCCGGCGGGGTCGTGCCGGGCACCGGTAGCCAATGCACGTCCAGAGAAGATTGGGCCGCGCTGGCCCACGGCCGGGTGATGCTTTCAAAAACGACCCGGCCAAAAGGGTCGGTGAGCTGTACCAGGACGCGGTCAGCCGGATGACCGCCCACCCACTCCAAAGCCAGTCCCACCATTGTGCAGGGGGTTGCTTCTGCCGCAGATAGTCGATAGGCGGCCAGTTGTGGGCCATCGACAAAGGCAAGTCCCAACGACTGTCGGGGCCAATCGTCCACAGATATATTGGAAACCGGCGGCGGATCGGGCACAGAAACGGTGCGTTGCAATGAGGCCAGGTCCGCGGTGAGTAAATTTACAGCCGAGCTTTCCCCGGTCAGCGGGACCGTGACGTACTGCCGCGCCCCGGGCGGCACCACCAGCGGCTCAGTAAAATTTTTGACCGCGCCGTTGGCAAAATTCAGCCGGCTGACCTGCCGCACATCAGACACAAACGCGGCCGGCCCGGTATTTTCAAACACAACGTCCAGGCTGTTGGGCAACCCGTCGAGTATGGCCGGTTGAAAACGCACGTTAACAGCGGCAGACGATGGTTTGCAAGAAGGGGGGACCAGCTTCAGCACCAGTGCCTCACCCACGGTGTAAATATTCTCCACAGCAAACCAGTAGCGGGGCAAATCCTGCATTATCTGCGTCCACTGTTCCGGCGAGTACGCTTTAGAGTGCAGGATAACAAAATCAACCCCCAACTGCTGGATAACATCCACAGACCGCGGGTCGGGAAAACTTTTGAACCATTGGCGCATCTCTTTGTAAATCGGCGGCGT
>RFJV01000329.1 GCA_003694775.1 Chloroflexota bacterium
AGCTTCAGCAGAAGGTCCCGGACCAGATGCCGGTCGAGCAGGAGGTGGTCGTACTGGTTGGTGTAGGAGAGGAGGCAGTCGTAGCAGGCGCGGGCACAGTGTTCCCTCACCCCCGTCCCCTCTCCCACATCGGGAGAGGGGGGAGTATTATCGGGTGGGCGAGTATCCTGCCCATCAGGCGTAAAGTGGCAGATGTCCAGGGCGGCGCGGGCGACCTCGGCCAGGGCGTTGGGGTCGGCATAAAGACGCTCCAGCACCCCCAGGCCCCCTTCGGCGGCTTCCCAAAACAGAATGGCCCGCCACCTGTCCCTGCCGATGCGCTCCGCGGCCAGTTCCCGTTCATCAATTTGAAAGACAACCTGAATGCCGCGGTGGAGTGCAGCCTGCAGGTTTGCCAGCAGGGTTTCATCCCATTCCTCATCCTCCTGCGCCGGACGAACCAGCAGTACATTGCGGGTGTCCCGCACCAGGGGACGGATGTTACTGCGAATGTCAACCGGTTGGCCGGGGTCCTGGCCGGTACCGGGGTCGCCGGGTTTGCGCGCCCAGTAGCCGGTTTGCATGTCCAGGTTGAAGCCCTGCTCCTTGCTTCGCCGCCAGCCGTGATTGATGCGCCACAGGGTAGCCGCCCGCCCAAATTCCAGGGTCAACAGGGGCCGGTCGTCCGGCAGGAGGGCCACACTGCGGAGGCGGTGCTCTCCTTCTGCGCCGGCAAATCGGAAGTGGGTAGAAATCTGGTATCCTTCCCGCACCCGCTCCTCTTCGTCGCAGGTAATGCGGTCGGTGGGGTCGAGGGCCACATCGGTCATTTCAAAAAAGTGTTCGCTGTAATCCGCATTTTCGGCGCTGAGCACCGTACCGCACTGGAGACAGACATCCAGGTCGGCCTGGTCGGCTTCAAAGAACGCGCCGCAGGTATAGCACAGCTTGGCCCGCACGAACCGCTCCTGCAGGTCGCCGCCGGTCTTCTGGGTGCGGGTGACGCGGTATTTCTGACCCTCGTAGTACAGGATATTGCGCGGGCCGAACTCGGTGAGGGCCAGAAAGCGGGGCCGGGTGATAAATTCCCCCCGGTCGCCGACCCTGACGTAGGCTCGCAGGGGCAGACGGGGGAAGTTGTAGCCGGGCAGAAAACCCTCGGAGGCCAGGTAGCGGTAAGGGTAAAAATCGGACTCGTCGGCCTGGCCCTGGTTGCAGAGGATGTCTTTCTGCCGGGTGGCCTCCCGTTCCCGGTTTTCGGCGCGGCGACGGTCCTGGCGGGAGACACGCCCCCGGTGGCTGGCATCAATCATCCGGCGCGCGTCCTGCAGTTGGCGGTCGGCGGCGCGGTACAGCTCGCGCCAGCGGTCGAAGGCGCGGTCAAAAGCGCGCGGCGCGTCTTCTATCACCCGGCGGAGCCATTCCTCGCTGTACCAGCCGGTATGGGACAGGTCTGCCGCGGCCAGCACCCGCCGGGCCTCTTCCAGACATTCCTGTTTGCGGACATCGCTCAGCCGGATAAAGTGGGCCACGTCGTCCCGGAGGGGGTAGCCGGGTTGGGTGACATCCAGAATTTCGGTGATGGAATCCTGCAGGGACTGGCCCGTTTTTGCCAGCCAGATGGCGTGGACATGCGCCCGCACCAGCTCTTCGTTGCCCAGCTCTAGCCGGGGCGGAACCACGCGTCCGGACACCATCTGTGCGGGACGGCGGAAAAAGTACTGGTCGTGGCCGCTGTAGGCAGAGCAGTAGGTGGTCACGATGGCCGGCTGGCCGCTTCGCCCGGCCCGGCCACTGCGCTGGGCATAGTTTGCCGGCGACGGGGGCACGTTGCGCATATGCACCACATTCAGGTCGGCGATGTCAATCCCCAGCTCCATTGTCGGGGAGCAGAAGAGCGCGGCCAGCTCACCCCGCCGGAAGGCGTCTTCTCTTTTGATACGGTTACCGGACGGAACCTGGCCGGTATGCTCCCGGCCCACCATAGACCCCAGACCGGCGGCCACTTCCCGGTAAAACCGGCTGAAGAACCGGTTGACCTCCACCGGCGCGTCTTCCCCGGTGCGCAAGCGCCGCCGGCGCACCGGGTCGGGTTCGGGCGGGGAGCCGTCACCGGGACACCA
>RFJV01000330.1 GCA_003694775.1 Chloroflexota bacterium
CAGGTCAAAAATGGCCGGGCACAGGTCTGGCTGGCCGTCGCTCAGCACCCGGTAGGTGGGGTAGCCGTTGGCCGACGGCAGGCTCTCCACGGCCTTGACACCGGGCAGGGACTGCAGTGCCTGCTCCGCACCTTCCACCGGCGACTGCAGAACCAGCACCGCGTTGCTGGAAGTCGCCAGGTCGGCCAGGCGGGAGTCGGCCCGGATGAGGCCGTTCATAATGATGATGACCCGGTCGCATACGGCCTCCACTTCCGACAGGATGTGGGAGGAGAACAGGATGGTGCTGTGCCGGGCCAGCCGCTTAATCAGGTTGCGGATTTCAATCACCTGGGTGGGGTCCAGACCCACGGTCGGCTCGTCCAGGATGAGCAGTTTGGGCCGGTGCAGAATGGCCTGGGCCAGCATCACCCGCTGGCGGTACCCCTTGCTGAGCTGTCCGATGGGCCGGGTCAGGTGGTCGACCAGCCCGGCGGCGTAGACGGCCTCGGAAATGCGGGCCGGCTGGTCTGCGCGAG
This sequence comes from Chloroflexota bacterium, assembly GCA_003694775.1. Classification (GTDB taxonomy): domain Bacteria; phylum Chloroflexota; class Anaerolineae; order 4572-78; family J111; genus J111. The sequence goes on from RFJV01000330.1 coordinate 519, forward strand.
GAATTTCGCGCAGGTCGGCGATGAGCCGGAGGTAGCTCTGCACCGACAGCTCCGGGTAGAGGGGCGCGTTTTCCGGCAGGTAGCCGATGATGGACTGCACCTCGCGGGTGTGGGTCAGCACATCCAGGCCGTTGACCCGCACCGTCCCGCCGTCCGGCTGAAGGTAGCCGGTCAGGATTTTGATGGTGGTTGACTTGCCTGCGCCGTTTGGCCCCAGCAAGCCGACGATTTCGCCGGGCGCGACGCGGAAGGAAATCCCTTTCAGCGCTTCGATGGGGCCGTACGACTTGGTCAGGTCGGTGACTTCAATCATAGAATGGCCTCCGTTGTAAGTAAGGGATGAAGGATGAAGGCGGAGGGCGGAAGCCCCCTCACCTTTTCCAGGCGACCTGCCGCGGTCGCCGGAACAGGGAAAGCCCCGCCTGTCCGCGGAGACAAACGGGGCATGGCCCAAACATCAATAGTATAGGCAACTTCTGTTAGAAAAATATTAGAATAATTGTATCTGCTCGGTCTTGGGAGAGCTGTCTCTGAAATTGGCCTTTTTCTCGGCCCGCAGGCGTAAAACGTAACACGTAAAGCGTAAGGACAGGAAATTACGAGTCACGCTTTACGTTTTACGTGAGATGGCTGGAATTGATGATGCTTTACCCGATTTTCTGTTGGTCTGAGCAGTGGTGAATCATTTACCCGGTCTGCCTGGGATTGCCTCAGAAGCGCACTGGTGGTAAGATACAGGCAGGAGATAGAGTCTCTGCTCCCCTGCCACCTGTTAAATTCTATACGGAGGAAACAATGTCATACGTACCTGCCGAAAACCGCTACGAGACTATGCGCTACAATCGCTGTGGGCGGAGCGGTCTGGATTTACCCGCGGTGTCGCTGGGGCTGTGGTACAACTTCGGTGGGGTAGACCCGTTTGAGAACGCGCGGGCTATGGTTCGCCGCGCCTTCGACCTGGGCATTACCCACTTTGACCTGGCTAACAACTACGGCCCCCCGCCCGGTTCGGCAGAAGAAACATTCGGCCAGATTTTGAAGAAGGACCTGGCTCCCTACCGGGATGAGCTGATTATCTCCAGCAAGGCCGGCTACCGGATGTGGCCCGGCCCTTACGGCGAGTGGGGGTCGCGCAAGTATCTGGTCGCCAGTCTGGACCAGAGCCTCAAGCGGATGGGACTGGATTACGTGGACATCTTCTACAGCCACCGTCCCGACCCGCGCACCCCGCTGGAAGAAACAATGGCCGCCCTCGATTTTATTGTCCGCAGTGGACGGGCGCTGTATGTGGGCATCTCCACCTACGACCCGGAGCAGACCCGCCAGGCGGCCAAAATACTGCGCGAGCTGGGCACACCCTGCCTCATCCACCAGCCGCGCTACAACATGTTCGACCGCTGGATTGAGGATGGTCTGCTCGACGTGCTGGCTGAGGAAGGTATCGGCTGTATCTGCTTTTCGCCGCTGGCGCAGGGCATTCTGACCAACAAGTACATCGGCGGCATTCCCGAAGGGTCGCGGGCGGCCAAATGGCCGGGACAGCTTCACTGGGGCGACGAGGTCAGCCAGGCGCGGGTGGAAAAGGTGCGCCGGCTCAACAAAATTGCCGAGGCCCGCGGTCAGAGTATGGCCCAGATGGCCGTGGCCTGGGTTCTACGCCATCCCCAGATGACCTCGGCCCTGATTGGGGCCAGCCGGCCCGCCCAGATTGAGGAGATTGTCGCCGCGCTGGATAATCTGGAGTTCACCGCCGAAGAACTGCAGGCAATTGAGGAGATTCTGGCCGGGTAGGCAGAAACCGTTTAAGGCAGTTGCCCTGCTTGTGTCCCTGGAGGGATTCTGCCTTCCGCCTTCATCCTTCATCCTTTGCAAGGGAGTGCGACAGTCCCGGTCGGGACAGCAACGCGAATGAAAATTTTGTAGCCCCGGCATCCCAATGCCGGGCGAGTCAGGCAACCACCCCGGCGGGCATCGGGATGCTCCGCCTACCGGTTCGGCGGTCGGCGGTCAGCCACCGGTGGTCGTATTTTCACAGGAGGTCATCGATGACACTGGCAATCTACACCGCCTCAACCCAGCCCCATTCCGGCAAAACAGCCTTGTGTGCCGGTCTGCTTCGCCGCTTCCAGGCCGATAAATACCGGGTTGGGTACATGAAGCCGGTCAGCACCGGCGTGCGGGCCGCGGGACAGCGCTACATTGGCCTGGATGCACATTTCATCAAGTATGCCCTCGGTTTTCCGGACAACCTGGACCAGATGGCCCCTGTCCTGCTGACCCACGACCTGCTGGAGAATGCCGTCTCCAACGGCGAGCAGGGATTGGTAGACAGGGTCCGGACCGCGTACCAGGCCGTTTCTGCGCACCGGGATGTGGTATTTTTGGAAGGGGCAACTCATCTGCGGGAGGGGCGGGTCATCAATCTGGAGCCGGAGCAGGTAGGACAGCTGTTCAACGCCCGCCAGCTGGCGGTGGCTCCATATCAGGATACCCAGCAGGTCATTGACGACCTGCTGGCGGCCCGCCACCGGCTGGGCGATTCGCTGGTGGGGGTCTTCATCAACCAGACGCCGGAAGACCGGCTGGAATATACCAATACTCGCATCAAACCGTTTCTGGAGCGGCGGGGAGTGCCGGTGCTGGCGGTTCTGCCGCAGGTGAATGCACTGCGCGGGGCCTCGGTGGCGGAACTGGCGGATGGCCTGAACGGGGAAATCCTGTGCTGTCACCACGCGGTCGACCAGATGGTGGAGCACCTGATGGTTGGAGCAATGGACGCGGCCCTGGCTTTTAACTATTTCCGCCGCACCCCGAACAAGGCGGTTATCACCAGCGGCGACCGGCTCGACCTTCAGCTCAGCGCGCTGGAAAC
>RFJV01000331.1 GCA_003694775.1 Chloroflexota bacterium
AAGTGAGTGGGGATACACGGCGTTATCCTCTTCAGCGTCTGGCCCCGTATCTGTCCTGATGGAGAACTGCGTATGCAAGGGATTATCGAATACCTGGTGAGCCTGAATCTCCCCCTGTTGACCGAGGGCACGGCCCGCTTTCTGGTCCTGCTGGTGGTGGCCAGCATCGTGGCGGTGGTTGCGCCCGCCTCTCTGATTATTCTGACCTGGCTGGAGCGGAAAATTATTGCCCGCATCCAGGACCGGATTGGGCCCAACCGGGCAGGTCCCTTTGGTCTGCTCCAGGCCGTGGCGGATATGATTAAGATGTTCACCAAAGAAGACATCACCCCCGCCCGCGCCGACCGGATTGTGTACAACATTGCTCCCGGTCTGGCGGTCTTTTCCTCGGTGATGTCTTTTGCTGTCATCCCCTTTGCCCCCGGCTTTGTCGGCACCCGGCTGAACGTGGGTCTGCTGTACATTGTGGCCGTTGGTGGGCTGGGAACGCTGGCAATCCTGATGGCCGGCTGGTCGTCCAATAACAAATACTCCTTGTTGGGCGCGTTTCGCTCGGTGGCAATGCTGTTGACCTACGAGATTCCTATGGTGATGATGCTGGTCATTGTGGCAATGGCCGCGGGGTCGATGTCGCTGGCCGATATTGTGGATGCCCAGCGCAGTATGTGGTACGCGGTGTCTATGCCGGTGGTGTTCCTGGTGTTCTTCTTTGCCGGCATCGCCGAAGTAGGCCGCTCCCCGTTTGACCTGATTGAGGCGGAGTCGGAAATTATTGCCGGCTTCCATACCGAATACAGCGGCATCAAGTTCGGGATGTTTATGATTGGCGAATATGTTCATATGTTCGCCCTGTCGTTTTTTAGTGCGGTGCTGTTTTTTGGCGGCTGGCATATCCCCTTTATGGATGTGACCGCCCTGCCTGCGCCGTGGGCGGCCATCATCGGCCTGATTGTTCTGCTGGTCAAGGTGTTCTTCTTTGTGTTCGTGATGATGTGGTTCCGCGGCACTCTGCCCCGCTTCCGCATCGACCAGCTTCTGGACTTTGGCTGGAAATTCCTGGTTCCCCTGAGCCTGGTTTTGCTGATTGGTGTGGCCTTTGTGGTCAAGCTGTTTTCGCCCGGAAGCAGTGCCGGTATTCCGGTTCCGCCCGGCCCGCTGAGCGGTCTGGGTATCGCCGGCGAAGTGGTCGGTCTGCTGGTGGTAAATCTGGCGATAGCCGGGCTGGCAATGGCGGTTGTTTCGGCGCTGGCTCGCCGGTCCCGCAACAAGGTTTTGCGGGCCATTTCCGCCGTGGAGCCGCCTGCCGCGGTGACGGCGCAGTCCAAACCGTAATTTTCGTTGAGGAAGGGTTTCGTTATGCCTAATTTTGACCCCTCGCAAATTCCTCTGGTTTCCATTGTTTTTTGGGTGATGACCGTATTTACCCTGGGCGGCGCGCTGGGGGTGGTCACCAGCAGGAACCTGTTCCACGCCGCGCTGTACCTGATTCTGTCTTTCTTTGGCGTCACCGGCTACTACGTTCTGCTCAGCGCCGGCTTTCTGGCGATGGTGCAGTTGATGGTGTACGCCGGGGCGATTGCCATTCTCATCTTGTTTGCCATCATGTTCTCCCGCCGACCGATGGCCCACGAAAGTCAGGCCAACCAGCAGTGGTGGCTGAGCCTTCTGCTGGCCCTGGCCCTGTTTGTGGTGCTGGTGGTGGTCGTCGGGGCGGTGAACTGGCCGGTTAGCGATGCCGCCCCTGCCGCAGATACCGTCACGCAGTTGGGGGTCGCCCTGCTGGGAAGCTACCTGATACCCTTTGAGGTAGTGGCGGTTCTGCTGTCGGTGGCAATGATTGGGGCCATTTTCCTGGCCCGCGAAAAAACCGAAGCGGAGGAGTAAGGTATGATTCCCCTCTCCTGGTGGTTAATGGTCTCCGCCGCCCTGTTCAGTATCGGTGTGTACGGGGCGCTTTCCCGGAAGAATGCTATCGGTATTTTGATGGGCGTGGAGCTTATCCTCAACGCCGTCAATATCAACCTGGTGGCTTTTTGGCGGTACGTGGCCCCCAACGATATTTCCGGGCAGGTCTTTGCGATTATGGTGATTACCGTGGCCGCGGCAGAAGCCGCAGTGGGCCTGGCGCTGGTCATTGCCGTCTACCGGCGCAGGCACTCCGCCATTGTGGAAGAGCTGGATATCCTGAAACAATGATTCAATTATCAATTTTCAATGAGCCAATGGGGTCAATGACTCAATTTTCAATGAGCCAATGAGCCAAAGAATCAAATCAATTGAAAATTGAAAATTGAACCAATGAGCCAGAGAATCAATTGAAAATTGAGAATTGAGAATTGAGAATTGAAAATTGATAATGAGATGAGCTATGGAACTATTCTTTAACACCATCTGGTTAATTCCGGTATACCCTCTTCTGGCATTTGCGATTATCATCCTGGGCTTGAATCGCAATAAAAAGGCCAGCGCGGGGCTGGCTATCGCCGCCATTGCCCTGTCGACCGTCCATTCGTGGGTGATTGTTTTCAATACCGTGGCCGCCTATATGGCCGACGCGCATCACGGCATCCATATCGACGGCTGGCAGATGGTTGTGCCCTGGATTCCTGCCGGGTACAACATCTTCAACATGGGCTTCGCGGTCGATGGATTTACCGCGGCCATGCTGTTTATGGTTCCCTTTGTCTGTTTGATGATTTTCATCTATGCCAGCGAGTACATGGAGGGGTACGAGGCCCAGTTTGGACGCTATTCCCGCTTCTTTGCCTATGTGTCCCTCTTTGCCGCCGGTATGCTGATGCTGGTCATTGCCGACAACCTCCTTCTGCTGTTTATTTCCTGGGAGGTAATGGGGCTGTGTTCCTACCTGCTCATCAGCTTCTGGTTTGAAAAGACCTACCCCGACGCGGACGAAATCGCCACCCCGCGCGGGCTGGTGCAGACGCTCCAGTTCTGGAAATACGCCGGCCCCGACAAGATTCCTCCCAAGCTGGCCGGTCTGAAAGCTTTCCTGACCACCCGCATCGGCGACATTCTCTTCTTTGCCGGCATGCTCATCCTGTGGAGCCACGCCGGAACCCTGACCTTCCGCGAGATTTTCCAGCCCGGTATGCTGGAGCACCTCACCGAAGTGACCCTGTGGGGCATGCCGGTGGCCACGCTCAGTTCTCTGCTCATTTTTGGCGGCGCGGTGGGCAAGAGTGCCCAGTTCCCCCTGCACGTCTGGCTCCCGGACGCGATGGAAGGCCCCACGCCGGTTTCCGCCCTCATCCACGCGGCCACCATGGTCTCTGCCGGTGTTTACCTGGTGGCCCGGATGCTTCCGCTGTTCTCCACCATTGAACACAGCCCGGCCTTGCAGTGGGTCGCCATTATCGGCGCTATTACCGCGGTGATGGGGGCCACCATCGGCATTGCCCAGTACGACATCAAGCGGGTGCTCGCCTACTCCACCATCAGCCAGCTCGGCTACATGATGATGGCCCTGGGGATTGGCGGCTTTCTGGCCGGCGTGTTCCACCTGCTGGCCCACGCCTTCTTCAAGGCCCTGCTGTTTCTCGGCTCCGGCTCGGTGATTCACGCCATGGAGCACGGCGCACACCACGTCCACGACCACCATACCGACCCGCAGGATATGCGCAACATGGGCGGCCTGTACAGCAAAATGAAAGCCAGCTTCTGGGCCTACCTGTTCGGTACGCTGGCG
>RFJV01000332.1 GCA_003694775.1 Chloroflexota bacterium
AAATCGGCCAGGTGGTGGCCCATCACCTGGGTGTGGGCCTCGATGGCGCGTACGTGGTCATCCAGGGTGTAGTCGTCGGTTTCGCCGGGTTGGGTGGCTACGTTGCAGATATACACCTTGGGCGCGTTGCTGGCCCGGATGGCGTGGGTCAGTTCCGATACCAGCAAATTCGGGATGACGCTGGTATACAGACTGCCCGGCCCGGCGATAATCAGGTCTGCGTTCAGGATGGCTTGTACGGCAGGTGGATAGGCGCGGGGTTCGTCGGGTTGGAGGTAGACACGCTCTATCGGGAGCTTGCTGGCCGGAATGGCGCTTTCCCCTTCGATTTTGCGGGTTTGCGCGCCTTCGTCCACTTCGGCAAAGAGGGTCACATCTTCCAGGGTGCTGGGCAGGATGGTTCCCCGGCTGGCCAGCACCCGACTGCTTTCGACCAGCGCCTGTTCAAACGAGCCGGTGATTTCGGCCATGGCGGTAATGAACAGGTTGCCAAAGCTGTGCCCCTCCAAACCCTGACCGCTTCGGAAGCGGTACTGGAAGAGCTGGGTAATCAAGGCTTCATCGTCTGCCAGCGCGGCGATGCAGTTGCGAAAATCTCCTGGTGGGAGAACGCCCAGTTCGCGACGGAGCCGCCCCGATGAGCCGCCATCATCGGCTACGGTGACAATGGCGGTGATGTTGTCGGTGTGGCGTTTTAGCCCGCGCAGGAGAATGCTTAACCCCGTGCCGCCACCAATTGCCACCACATTGGGGCCTTCTCGCCGTCGCCGCTGACGGTGATATACCTGGTCGGCGATATAAGCTACGGTTGCTTCTTTTGGTACAAATGCACCCAGTAGCGTTTTATTCAGTTGGTACAGGCTCACTCCAATGAGCCACAGGCCAAAAAGGCCTCCCAAACCCGCCAGCGACCAGAACTGCCAGCGGGTCAGGCCGGTCAGGGACAGGTTGGCCTCGGCCAGCCAGTCGCCCAGCAGAAGGCCAATGCTCAACCCGACGATGAACAGCCCCAGAACCAGCAGGGCCAGCCAGCGTTTCAATCCCAGACCGGGCCGGAGAAGCCGGAGCATGGATTTCAGGCTGGTCATCGCCGTTCTACTGCCCTTTCAGCCTGCTCCATTATAGTGGAATTACGGCAGAGAGTCAAAGTTTTTTCGTGATTATTTTCACGGATTATCATTACCGGGTGTCGCAAACTTCAGGGCCGATTTCAGCTCCCAGTCGTACGGGTCGGTATATTCCTTCGTCCCCGGAATGAAAAAAGTGTCGAACAGCCGGCGGTTCTGGCCCAGCCCGCGGACAAATTTTTCAACCAGCAGTCGGCGTTCCTGCCGCCATTGGCTGGAGAGCAGACCGTAGCGGTACATGTCGACATACTGGCCGGCGGATTTATCCCAACTGGCGTCAATGGCCATGGCCCGGCGGACAAGCTCCTGGTGACGCCGGGGGTCGCGGCGGTACACGTCGATAGCCGTTTGAATCTGCCCGTAAAAGGTGTTGGCCTCGCCGGCGCGGTCGCTGATGTCCAGCCATTCGTACAGGTAGGCGCAGTGGCGCACCTTGGTCAGGCCGCCGGTGGCTCTGCCGATGACGATGTTGCCGACCAGGGAGGCTTCGTAATCGACCAGGCCGCAGGGTTCAAACCGGGACGGTATCAGGCAGAAGTCGCCGCCGGCCAGGATGAGCTTGGACAGGGGCAGGTTAAAGCCGTTGTTGAAGTAGACTCTGCTGGGGTACAGGTGGGCCAGCCGGAAAAAGTCAGCTTCGGTGGCTTTGCCGGCGGGGTCGCCTTCCGGGGCCGAGGCCAGCAGGATGAATTTTGCCCGCGGGTCGTAGGCCAGAGTACGCTCGATGATGTCGGCAATCAGGCCCAGATTTTTCTGTTCGACCAGCCGCCCGACCGCGGTCAGCAGAACCGGGTCGCCATCCGGTTCCGAGCCGAAGGCTTCCAGGTGCAGAAGCCGCTTCAGGGCGGCCTTGATGTGCAGACGGTTGGCGTCGAAATTGTGGTCGCGGGCCAGCATTTCGGCCTGTACTTCCGGGTGGCTGAAGATGGGCCGGTCCGGGCCGCGGCGGGTCTGCATGTCCTGCAGGACGCTGGCCTTGAGTTCCGGCAGGTTTTCCGGGCGGTTGCGGTCGCTCATGCCGTTGGTGATGCCGGCGATGGGGAGCTTTTCAAACAGGTCCAGGTGCTGGTTGGGGACAAACACCTCGCCGGGAGGCGCGCCCTTTTGGGCGTAGGCTTTGGCCCACAGGTCGGCATGATTCTGCCGCAGTTCTGCCGCGTAGCCCCAGGTTCCTTCAATATCGCCGCTGACGGTGGTGATTTTGCCGCCGGTTTCATGCACCTTGAGCATGCAGGCTTTCATCAGGTTCAGGTTGTCGAAAAAATCAAAATACTTGTGAAACAGCTTTTCACCGGGCAGGTTGATGCGCCTCAGCATGCCGTACCCGTCGTGGTTGATGGGGGTAACCCCCTGGTAGGTGGCATTGTGAATGGTAAAATGGATGGGCAGTTTCTGCAGGGTATCGTCCCCCAGGTAAAAGGGAACGAGGCCCACGTGGTAATCGTGCAGGTGCACCGTGTGGAACGACTCCCGGCGAATGTAGGCGGCCATCGCCTGGCTCACCGCGGCGTACAGCTTCAGGGCCATCACCGGGTCGGAGGGGTAGATGGCGGTTGGGCCGGTCCAGTTCAACTGCCATTCATCCCAAAAATAAACCACCTTCTGCCCGTCGGGGAAGGTGTGGGTGTAGACTGCAAAATTGAAGGTATGCCCGTCCAGGGTGACGGCGGGCGAAAAATCCAGCCGGGTGAGCCGGGTTTTATCATAATGGGCAAAGCATGGGGTGAGGATTTCTATTTCCAGGTCCAGTCCCTGCCGGGCCGCGGCCTTCACCAGTTCCGGGGGCAGTTCCTCCAGAATGACCCCCAGACCGCCGATTTTGACTCCCAGACCGCTGGCAACCCGCCCGATTTCCCAGGCCGGCATAGCCACGCGCAGTTTGCGGTTCTTTTTTGCCATTGGTGCTCCTTATTGAAAAGGATGAAGGCGGAAGGATGAAGGATGAAGGCGGAATCCGCCGGTCCATTTTGCCCAGACAGCATTGTACCACAAATGCAGGGTTGGGCAAGCAGTTCAACCAGCCCGTTTATCTCTTCAGCCGCCGGCGCAGTATCTCCCGGTCCAGCCGGGCGGCGAAGGAGGCGTTGGCGGGGAGGGGGTGGTTCAGGGTGCGGTGTATCCAGCCGGGGGGCGGGGAAGCGGTTTTTGGCCGGGTGGGGTACGGTCTCAGGGTGACGGCGCGGCGGCTGGCAGTCAGGAGGGGTTGGCCGCGGTACCCGGCGTGCAGACAGCCGGTCGAGGCGCAGAACCAGACCACGGTGGCTGTGGAGCCGGGGCCGGGAGCGGCGGTCACCAGACAGGCCGCGGCGGCGGCCTCAACCACCCACACCCCCGACCGGGTGGAGGCCAGCGCGGCCCGCAGGTCGGCCAGATAATCTTCCAGCCGGGTCTGCGCCGGCCAG
>RFJV01000333.1 GCA_003694775.1 Chloroflexota bacterium
GACCGGGCCAAAGACTGTGTGATATACTACGGCCAGATAGCGGCCAACAATAACGTCACCATCTACACCATCGGTCTGGGCAACGGGGTGGACACCCAGATGATGGAGGCCCTGGCTACCCTGCCCGGTTCCGATGGGCAGTTCTTCGCCGCGGCCTCATCGGCCCAACTGGACGAGATTTTTGATACCATCCTCAAGAGCATCTCCGTCCGGCTGATTCAGTAAGTTGGGAGATTGGAGATTGGAGATTGGGGATTGGAAATTGGAGATTGGCCCCCCAAAACTCCCCAACTCCCCAACTCCCTAACTCACAAACTCACAAACTCCCTAACTCACAAACTCACACCCCCCCGCCTCACCGGATGACCCCGGTGGGGCTTTTTTATGTCAAATAATTTGGTCTAACCTTGACTTTTTATGTTAAACAAGGTATCATACAGTTGCTGACGTCCTTTTCTTCCAGCCTGAAAAGGGAGTTTATAACATGCAACGTGGTAGACTGCTGATAATTCTGGGAATTATTTTGGGAGTGGCGACGCTGGCCGTGGTGGCATTTCTTCTGCTTCAGGGGGGCGGCGGGCTGGTCAGTGCGCCGCCAACGCCGACCCCGGCGCCTCCGGCAGAGGAAACCGGCATTCCCACCACCGAGGTGATTGTGGCCCTTCAACCCATCAGCCGCGGGTCGCCCTTTGTGGCCGGCTCCATCGGTCGACGCCCGTGGCCGGCGGCCAACGTTCCCCCCGATGTCATCGCCGATGAGGCCGAAACTATCGGTAAGGTCGCCAAAACGGAAATTGTTCAGGGGCAGATTATTGTGCGCAGTATGCTGGCCGACCTGGCCGGGGCCGGTGAAGCCTCCTTCCTCATCCCCCTGGGACGGGTAGCCGTGGCTTACCCCATCAACCGGCAAACCAGCGTGGCCTACGCCATCCAGCCCGGCGACTACGTGGACATTCTCATCACTGCCTTTTTCCTGGATATCGACCAGGAATTCCAATCCACCCTGCCCAATAAACTGAGCTTTATTGTGCCCGAACTGGATGAAAACAACGAACCCACCGGGCGGTTTACCCTGAGCGAGCCGATTGATGAAGGCCGCTTCGAGGTGGTATCGGACAATCCGGCGGTCATCTTCCCCCGCGAAGCCCAGATTCCGCGGCGGGTGGCCCAGCTAACGGTGCAGGGAGCCAAGGTCATCAAGGTTGGCCCGTGGATAGAACCGCCTCCGCCGCCTACGCCGGAAGGCCAGCCGGAGGGCGCGCCTACCCCCACCCCGCCCCTGCCCGACGTGGTCACCCTGGCCGTTACCCCGCAGGATGCCCTGGTTCTGCTGTGGTTGCGGCAGAGCGGCATTTACAGCGAAATGGCCCTGCGCAGTGCCGGCGAGGAAAATGCCGACCACCTGACCGAGGCGGTCACTCTGCAGTATATGCTGACCCGCTTCAACATCGCCGTACCGCCGAAGATTGAATTCGTCATGGCCCCGTCTATCAAGGAGCTGGAGCAACAGCAACCCGTGGTGGTTGAAGGAACCACCACCGAGGGACAGCGGTAGCGGTTGCTGTCAATGAGGCCGTAAATACTCAACTGAATGAATACCACGTTGCCCGAACCGGGAAGTAAACAGTTTACTTCCCGGTTTTTTCCAATGGTTCGAAGTATCTGCTCAGCCCTTCACGAATAACTAACATCGCGGGCAGTACTGGTAAGCAGGACGTACCTGCTCAGATTTTGCAAGCTGTTCCGGACATCGGCTTTTTCCCTGGCAAGTTTTACGTCCGCTCGTCCATTCGTAAATTCGTCTATTCGTAAATTCGTAAATTTGTGTATTCGTGAAAAATTCGTGGCCGGCTGAGCAGTTACGGTTCGAATACCTTTTCAATCTCCGGATAAAATGTTATAATTAAACTACCCACCTGTTCAGAACCCCGCGCAGTATTGGTTCTGAGAGCAGACAATATCAAAAATACCAGGCAAGGGATAGACTATGGCCCAATCTGCATCCCCACTTCCCAACAATTCGGAAGACCAGCAAAAAATACGGTTGCTGATAGTTGACGACATTCCCGAAACCAGGGAGAACCTGCGTAAACTGCTCTTCTTCGAGCCGGACATCGACGTGGTCGGTGCGGCGACCAGCGGCGAAGAAGGCATCCAGATGGCGATTGAGCTTCAGCCCGACATCGTGCTGATGGACATCAACATGCCGGGCATCGACGGCATCACCGCCAGCGAACGCATCACCCAGGAAGTCCCCATGTGCCAGATTATCATGATGTCGGTGCAGGGGGAAGCCGACTATCTCCGGCGGTCGATGCTGGCCGGGGCGCGGGAATTCCTTATCAAGCCATTCTCCAGCGATGAACTGGTTCGCAGTATCCGCCGGGTGTACCAGTTGGGCTTACAGCGCCGGCAGGCGATGCCGGTGGCTGTTCCGGGAGCGGCTGGAGCAGTCAAAGCCGAGGAACTGGAAACCGCGGGTAAAATTGTGGCTGTTTTCAGTCCCAAGGGGGGCGTAGGGTGCAGTGTTTTGGCCGTCAACCTGGCCATTGCCCTTCAGCAGAACGCGGCCATTAAAGTGGCCGTGGTCGATACCAGCCTGCAGTTTGGCGATGTGGGCGTTCTGCTGAATTTATACGCCAGCCGCACCATCGCCGACCTGGCTTCACTGGCCGATGAACTGGACAACGAACTGATTAGCGACATCTTCCTGCCGCACAGCTCCGGCGTAAAGGCCTTGCTGGCCCCACCCCGGCCCGAAGTGGCCGACACCGTCTCCCCGCCGCTGGTGGCCGAGGTGCTCAACCGGGTGCGGAAAATGTACGATATTGTCGTGGTCGATACCGGCAGTGTGCTCGATGATGTAGTCTTGAATGTTCTGGACTTGTCTGATAAAATAATAGTAGTAACTACCCCGGAAATTCCGGCTATCAAGAATGTCAAGCTGTTCTTTGAAGTGACCGAACAGCTTGAGTATGACCGGTCCCGGATAATGTTTGTCTTGAACAAAACAGACCGGCGTATCAATATTCGGGCCGAAGATATCGAGGCCAACCTGAAATACCGCATTGAGGCCCAGCTACCTTATGATGAACGGACGGTGACCATGTCCGTTAATCAGGGCATACCCTATGTATTGAGCAGTAAGAACAGCGTCCTTGCCCAGGCAACGGTTGCCCTGGGAAAACAGCTTCTGAAATCGTTTGAAGAAAGTGAGGAGTAGTTCAGGAGACCAAATCAAGGGTGAACTTTTTGACCAGGATTGGCATCTTACGAAGAGAGAAACGAGGGTAAGGATATGTCATTATTAAAACGTATTGAGCGCAGTCAACAGCCGGGGGGTAAAGAATCGGGTGGGGTGCCGCTGCCGGTACGCCCCAAACCTACCGACCTTCAGCGCCGGCGCGCCCCCAGCGTGCAGAACCGGGATGCCTTTAAGGATTTAAAGGAACGCATCCAGGACAAGCTGATTGCCGAACTTGACCCGGCGATGGACGTGTCGCGTACGGACGAGGTCCGCCAGACCATTCAGGACCTGTTTGACCAACTGCTGACCCAGGAGAACATCATTCTGAGCCGTACCGAACGGGAAAAGCTGTTTGAAGCCATTGTGGCCGAGATTCTGGGCTTTGGCCCGCTGGAGCCACTGCTGGCGGACGAAAACATCAGCGAAATTATGGTCAACGGGCCGGAAAAGGTGTTTGTGGAGCGGAAGGGAAAAATTGTCAAAACCAACATCGTTTTTGAAAGCAACGAACACGTGATGAAGGTTATCGACCGGATTGTCTCTCCGCTGGGCCGGCGCATCGACGAAAGCTCGCCCTACGTGGACGCCCGTCTGCCGGACGGCTCCCGCGTGAATGCCATTATTCCACCGCTGGCACTTAACGGCCCCACCCTGACCATCCGCAAGTTCGAAAAGGACCCCCTCACCATTGATGACCTGATTCGATTTGGGTCGATGACGCCGGAGGTGGCGGAATTCCTCAAGGCGTGCGTGATTGCCCGGTTGAATATTGTGGTATCCGGTGGTACCGGTTCTGGTAAAACCACCCTGCTGAATGTGCTCTCCTCTTTCATCCCGAATGACGAGCGTATCATCACCGTGGAAAACGCGGCCGAACTGCAGTTGCGGCAGGAACACGTGGTCACGCTGGAATCCCGTCCGCCAAACATTGAAGGAAAAGGTGAGGTCACCATTCGCGACCTGGTTATCAACACCCTGCGTATGCGTCCCGACCGGATTGTCGTTGGGGAGTGCCGCGCCGGTGAGGCCCTGGACATGCTCCAGGCGATGAACACCGGTCACGATGGCAGTATGACCACCGCCCACGCCAACAGCCCGCGCGACACCCTCTCCCGTCTGGAAACGATGTGCCTGATGGCCGGGATGGAGCTTCCTGTACGGGCCATTCGCGAACAGATAGCCGCCGCCGTAGACCTGATTATTCAAACCGCCCGCCTTCGGGACGGCAGTCGTAAAATTATCAATGTTACTGAAGTGCAGGGTATGGAAGGCGACGTCATTGTGATGTCGGATATCTTCGTCTTTGAACAGCAGGGCTACGAGAACGGCAAGATAATTGGCCGGCTCAAACCGACCGGCATCCGGCCCAAGTTCTACGACCGGATTGAGGCCGCCGGTATTACTTTGCCGCCTAACATCTTTGGCGCCCGCACCAGCTACTAGTCACGGACCACTGGCGCATATACAGCAGGTGTTGGCTTAACCCTGCTGTCCGTGGAGGTTTACCGTGCTGTATATCATTGCAGGGATTGGAATACTGTTAGCCTTCGGCAGTATTATTGCCGGGGTCATTATGGCGCGCCGCGGTGACACCGTTGCTCTGGAACGGCTGGACCAGTATGTGGGTGGCGGGACGCTGGCCGCGGACGAAGAGCCCGCCAGAAAGAAAACAGAAAAGCCGGCTACTTCCGCTCTGACCGACACCCTGGACCGGGCCATCCGGGCGCGCGGCCTGGGCAAAGGCATCGCCGCCGAGCTTTCCCGCGCCGACTTGAAAATTACGGTGGCCGAGTTCTGGGCTATGACCCTCATCTCTATCATCTTGACCACCGCCGTAGTATGGCTGATTTACGGCGGCTGGCTTTTCCCGCTGATGGGGGTGGTGGCCGGATTCTTTCTGCCCCGAATTTACGTCAAATGGCGACAGCGGAGCCGGCTCAAGCAGTTTAACGACCAGTTGGGCGATGGTATTCAGTTGATGGCCAATGGTTTGCGGGCCGGCTACTCTTTGCTCCAGGCAATGGATGCCGTTGCCAACGAAATGCCGCCCCCGATTGGACTGGAGTTTGGCCGGGTGGTGCGGGAAATTGGTCTGGGAGTCGATAATGAGCGGGCCTTTGAAAACCTGCTCCGCCGTGTGCCCAGCGATGACCTGGACCTGATGGTCACCGCCATCAACGTGCAGGCGGAAGTCGGCGGCAACCTGGCCGAAATTCTGGAAATTATCGGGGAAGTTATCCGGGAGCGGGTCAGAATTAAAGGCGAAATCCGCGTGCTGACCGCCCAGGCCCAGCTTTCCGGTTACGTTATCTCCGCCCTGCCGATTATTCTGGGCCTCATCCTGTATGCCATGAACCCGGACTATATTGGCCGGATGGTTTATTCCTGCGAAGCGCGCGGCCTGGGGCCGGATGACCTCTGCTCCCAGCCGTGCGGCTGGATAATGGTGGGGGTCGGTTTGCTGGGGATTAGCGCCGGTTTCTATGCGATGCGCAAAATCACGGATATCGAGGTCTAGAGGGAAGGAGTACAGCCAATGTCTCCGCTGGTCACTATACTGATAGGGATTGTTGCCCTGGTGGTGGTTGTTCTGATTGTGGTGCTGGCCGTGCGGTATCTGCGCGGCGCGCCGGAGGAAGCCGATATCCAGGCCCGGTTGGAAGAATTTGCCAAGCGGTCCGATGTACCCCTGAGCCTGGAAGAAATAGAGCTTTCCCAGCCCTTCAGCCAGCGGGTCATCTTGCCCATTCTGCGCGGCCTGTCGGAGCGGCTGGCGAAGCTCTCTCCCACCAAAACCAGAGAATCGATTGACCACCAGCTTGAACTGGCCGGACGGCCCAACAACTGGGGAGTCACCGAGTTCGTTGGCCTGCGCTTCTTTCTGATGCTGTTGTTCGGGGCGATGTTCTTTTTGATTGCCTCCATTGCCAGCGGATTTATGCTGGCCCTGGTGCTGGCCGGCGTGGGCGCGCTGATTGGCTACCTGATGCCCCTGCTGTGGCTTCGCTCCAAAATCAGGCAACGCCAGGATGAAATCATCAAAACCTTGCCCGATGCCCTCGATTTGCTGACCATTACCGTGGAGGCCGGCCTTGGCCTGGACGGGGCCATGCAGAAAGTGGCCGAAAAATGGGACAACCACCTGGCCCGCGGCTTTGCCAAGGTGATTCAGGAAATTCGTCTGGGGGTTACCCGCCGTGAAGCCTTGAAGAATATGGACCGCTCAATGGAAGTGCCGGATGTGACCACCTTTGTGGCCGCCATCATCCAGGCCGAGCAGTTGGGTGTCAGCATTGCCAAAGTTCTGCGGGTGCAGTCCAAGCAGATGCGGCAAAAGCGGCGCCAGCGGGCCGAGGAGCTGGCAAACAAGGCCCCTATCAAGATGCTGTTCCCGATGGTATTCCTGATATTCCCGGCCCTGTTCATCATCCTTTTAGGCCCGGCCTTCCTGCAGGTTATGGAAACCCTGGACATCTTCGGATAAACCACTGCTCCGCTAGATGCCCTGCCGGTATCTGGTCAAATACATTTTTCTGACCGGTTTCCCTTTGCATGCAAGTCTATAACCTCACCCGACGCTGTGTACTCATTCAACAGGCTCAACTGGCCGCCACCTTCTGGCAAAGATTCCGGGGGCTGATGGGCGTTCGCACCCTGCCCGACGGAGCCGGCTTAATCCTGGTGGGGGATAAAAGCATCCACACTTTCTTTATGCGCTTTCCCATCGATGTGGTGTACGTGGACGAGGCGCGGGTGGTCATCCGGACCGACCACCGGATGAAGCCCTACCGGATTGGTCCTTTTGTCCAGGCCGCCGCCTACGTCCTGGAAATGCCCGCCGGGACCATTGCCCGCACCGGTACTCTGCCGGGAGACCGGCTGGAATTTCGGGAACAGCCCGATAATTGATGGGCAAGAAACGATGGCGCTGGCGGAACTGCTTCAACCTCTGCTGGACCTGCTCTGGCCTCCTCGCTGTGTGGGATGCCGGCAAATGGGAACGTGGCTGTGCCCGGAATGTCGGGCCAAAATACCCCTGGTTGACGGCAAGGTGTGTGCCCGGTGCGGTGTACCTTGCCCTCCAGGCCAACCCTGCCGCCAATGCCAGGTTGACCCGCTCCACTACATCGACGGCATCCGCTCGGCGGCGTTCTTTAAAAACAACCCTTTGCGTCCGGCTGTCCACTGCCTGAAATACCGGGGACACAAGGCTGTAGCCTCTATTCTGGCCGAATTTTTGGCCGATACTTATCACAGGCACCAGCTTCAGGCTCAGGTGATTGTGCCGGTTCCTCTGCATGCCAGCCGCTACCGGGAACGGGGATACAACCAGAGCGACCTGCTGGCAACGGCGCTGGGCCGGTCTCTGGGACTGCCCGTCAACCGGACCAGCCTGGTGCGCATCCGGCCTACCCGGAGCCAGATGGAGCTGACCGCGGTGGAGCGTCGAAAAAACGTGGCGAAGGCCTTTGACTGTATTGATACCCAACTGTCCGGGCAGACTGTGCTGGTGATAGACGATGTTTGCACCACCGGTTCCACCCTCGATGCCTGCGCCGAGGCCCTGAAGCAGGCCGGCGCCAGGCAAGTTTGGGGCCTGACACTTGCCAGGGCGGACTAAAATCAATACAATTTATCTCCTAAGCCTTGTGCTAGAAAGGAAGGTAAACCATGCAATTAGTTCTCACCGGTAAAAATTTCGTCATATCGGACAGGATTCGGGAGTACGTAGAAAAGAAAGTTGGTAAGCTGGACCGCTATCTGCCCGACATCGATGAGGCCCACGTGGAAATTACCGAGGAACGCACCAAGAGCGCCAAGGACCGCAAAATTGTCCAGATTACTCTGCGCGCCAATGGGGCCATCCTCCGGGCCGAGGAACGTTCCGAGGCCATCTATGCCTGCATCGACACCGCGGTAGACAAGATTCATCGCCAGATTATCCGCTACAAGGGTAAACGTCTCCGCCGCTGGCAGGGCAACAACAAAAAACAGCGCCAGGAAGTTGTAGAAATGCAGGAGATGATACCGGAAGTCGAGCCGGAACTGCTCGAAGCCCTGTCCGAAGAACCGGCGGGTAAAATCGTCCGGGTCAAGCGGTTTGTGGCCCACCCCATGAACGAGGAAGAAGCCGTGGAGCAGATGGAGCTTCTGGGGCACGACTTCTTTGTCTTCTACAACGCCGACCTGGGCCGTCTCAATGTTATTTACCGCCGCAAGGATGGTAACTACGGTCTGCTGGACCCGGAACTGAGCTGATTTCTCCCGGACACGAAATTTTTACCTCCGCCGGGTCGGAGTAGTTTCCCGGCGGCAAAAACTTAATCACAGAAACAAAAAGGGCGACCCGCATTTGTGGGTCGCCCTTTTGTTGGCCTGTCAGGTCAGTGCACCGGAACCGGCTCAGGCCTCGCTGAATTCGCCTTCGACCACGTTCTCGTCGCTGGGTTCACTCTGGCCGGCGCTCTGACCGTTGGTACTGCCGGCGGCCTGGGTTTGCTGGTACATAGCCTGTCCCAGCTTGCTGAGAGCCGCCTGCAAGGCCTCACTGGCTTTGACAATGCGCTCCTTATCGTCGCCTTCCAGGGCCTTCTTCACGTCCGCCACCTTGTTTTCTACCTCAGCCTTCAGGCTGGGGTCGGCCTTGTCGCCCAGCTCGCGCAGGGTCTTTTCAGACTGGTACACCAGGTTGTCGGCCAGGTTGCGAGCCTCAATCAGGGCCTTGCGCTGGCGGTCCGCCTCGGCGTTCCGCTCGGCCTCTTTAATCATCCGGTCAATTTCGCTCTGGCTCAGGTTGGTGCTGGCCGTGATGGTAATCTTCTGCTCCTTGCCGGTGGCCTTGTCCTTGGCGCTGACGTTCAGGATGCCGTTGGCGTCAATGTCGAAGGTCACCTCAATCTGCGGGATACCGCGCGGCGC
>RFJV01000334.1 GCA_003694775.1 Chloroflexota bacterium
CCCCTCCGAAGCCGCCTTTTTTGACCCGGAACTGGACGGCCTGGAGGCTCCGTCGGGGTACACCTTGCTGGCCGCTCCCTTGCATTACCACCACACCGCGATAGGTGTACTGTATCTGTACGCCCCACCATCTGCCCCTTTTCAGCCCCCGGATATTGCCCTGCTGGAAAGCATTGCCCGCCTGACCGCGTCTGCCGTTATCCAGGCCCGGCTGAGAGAACAAACCCTCCATTACGCCCAACAGCACCAAACCCTGTACGAAATGAGCCAGCAGTTGACCGCCGACCTGGATGTACCGGTCACTCTGCGGCGAGCCTTGCAGTGGTCGGCCCGGCTGACCGGCGCAGAATGGGGACTGCTCTGGCTGGGCCAGATAGGGCCGGCAGACCGTCCCTTCCGGCTGGCCGCCTCGATGGGCCTGGACCTGCCGCCCGACCGGGATATTTGTCTCTGCCCGGCAGAAGACATCGGCGCCGCGGCGGTGAAGAGCCGGCAGGTGCATATCTTCAACCGCCTGGAAGGAGATGTCCATCACGACCCCCACCTGCGGCCCCTGCTGACCCCGGCGCCGCGCAACCTGCTGGCCGCGCCCATCATCTATCAGGAGCAAACTATCGGCCTGCTTGAACTGTTCGATAAAAGCGGCGGCCCATTCACCCCGGAAGACCGCAGTATCTTAACGCTGGCCCTGAAAATGGTTTCCCTGGCCGTGGGCAATGCCTACCTGTACACCCAAACCGTGCAGTTGCTCCGGGAACGGGAGCGTCTGCACACCTATCTGGCGCAGTCGGAGCGGCTGGCAACCATTGGCCGGCTGACTGCCGTCCTCTCTCACGAAATTAACAACCCTATGCAGGCCATTCAGGGCGCGCTCCTGCTGGCCCAGGAAGAAATCCACCGTCCCGACGAAGTCCAGACCTACCTCAACGTTGGCCTGGAAGAAGCCCAGCGGGTTATCGACCTGCTGGAACGCCTGCGTCTGATTTACCGCCCGGAAATCGGACGACCCGAACGGCTGGATATCGGCCAGATTCTGCAAACCGCCCTTCAGTTGGCCCGTAAGGAACTGAAGCAAAAAAAGATAACCCTCACTGCCGACCTGCCGCCGAACCTTCCTCCGACCATCGCCGTGCCCGGACAGCTCCAGCTGGTCTTCCTGAGCCTCCTGCTGAATCTGGAAGCGGCGGCAGACCCGGACCGCGGCCAGATTCACATCCACGGACAGACTGTCGGACAGGAAATTGTCGTCACCCTGACCGCCGAACCGGTCGCCGCGGCCGGTTCACCGGCAGTGTTCACCCTTGAACCGGCCTCACCGGCGCTGGAAACCAACCTGAGCCTGGGGCTTGTCTTCAGCCGGGATATTATCGTCTCCCACGGCGGACGGTTGGAGATTGAGCAAACTAACGGCCAGGTGACCTGCACCGTTCGCCTGCCGGTTGTGCGGTGAGGGAGATTGGAGATATGTATACAGAACAAACTCCCCCCCGAATTCTCATCATTGACGATGAGCCGAATGTCCGGCTGGTGCTGGCCCGCGCCCTCCAGCACGAAGGCTACCGGATTGATACGGCTTCCGGTGGACAGGAAGCCATCCGTCTCCTGTCCACTGCCGTCCCGCCGTACGACCTGCTTCTCCTGGACCTCAAAATGGAGCCGGTCGACGGGCTGGAAGTTCTGCGCCGCGCCCGCCAGCAGGACCCGGACCTGTCTATCATCATCCTGACCGCCCACAGTTCGCTGGAAAGCGCGGTGGAGGCTCTGCGGCTGGGCGCGTTCGACTACCTCTTCAAGCCGGTCAAGCCGGAAACCGTTCGCCGGCGGGTCAAAGACGGTCTGGTGGCCCGACAGCAGGCCGTAAAGAAGCGCCGTCTGCTGGAGCAAGTAGAAGCGCTCCGGCAGACTCTGGATACTCTGACCGGCACCACCCTGCCGGCTGTTCCCCCCGATTCTGCCCCCCGCTTTGTCCGCTCCGGCGGGCTGATAATCGACCGTCTGCACCGCCAGGTCACATTTCAGGGGCAGTTGCTGGAGCTGACCACTGCCGAATTCGACCTGCTTCTCCACCTGGTTCTGGCCGCGCCCCGGCCCGTTCCGCCCCTGGAGCTGGCCCAAACCGCTCTGGGCTACACCTGCACTGAGCAGGAGGCCCGCGACCTGGTAAAATGGCACATCCACCACCTGCGCCGCAAAATTGAACCAGACCCGGCCCGCCCCTCCTGCATCAAGACCGTCCGTCACCGGGGCTACCTCTGGGCCGGCGGCGATTGACCGCGCCCCTTTTCCCCAACCTTTACCAACCTTTGCCAACCGCCCATCCCGCCCATCTGTGTTAAGATAAACACAGCAGGCAAAAAGGCGAAGGCAGAGGGATGAAGGACGAAAAACGTATCCTGCTGGTCGATGATGATAAATCCGTACTGGCCGTCCTGGCAGACAGTCTGAAGAAACTGCCTGTCCCCTGCCGGATTTTTACTGCCGAAAACGGCTTTGAGGCGATGGACCATCTCCAGCAAAACCGGTTCCACGTGGTGGTGGTCGATTACAACATGCCGCAGATGGACGGCCTGGAGCTGATGGAAGCGGTTCGCTACACCCAACCCACCACCCGCCTGATAATGATAACCGCATACGGCGCGCCCTATGTGGAGCAGGCCGTGGCCCAACTGCACGGCTACCGCTACCTGACCAAACCGGTTGACATCAACCATTTCCGCCGCATTATCCTGCAAGCGCTGGAGGAACCGGCACAGTCTGCCCCGGCAGGCAGTAGTAAGCTGAAGAAGCAGTTTGCACAGCTAAACCATTTGCTGAAACAGCTTCAAGGAGATGTCAACGCCCACTGCCTGGTGCTCACCGACCTGGAAGGACACGTCATCGCCAGTACCGGCGACCAGAAAGAACTTCCCCTGCAGGAAATGGCCGCCCTGCTGGGCAGTAGTCTGCTGACTCTGGAAGAAGCCGGTCGCCTGCTGAACACCGACGAAAACGCCGTCCACCTGGTTTACCGGGAAAGCAGAATGTACTACCTCTACGCCCTGAACATCGGCCACAGCTACCTGCTGACCATCCTGCTCAAGCGCACCCCCTTTTCGACCCGCCTGGGGACGGTGTGGTACTACGCCCAGCAAACCGCCGGAGAACTGGCCCGGCTTCTGAGCGAGATTGATGCGGCCGCATCTCCCAGACTGGATACCTCTGCCCTGGACCTGAATATTACCCAGGAACTGGACCGTTTGTTTTCCGAGTAGGGGCTTGCCCGTTAGCAGACCCGGCATCCCGATACCGGGCAGAAAAGGAGCACGTATCTGATGACGACCCAACATTCAGAGCGGTTTGTTCTGCGAAGTGGAATTACCCTTACCCCCAAGCAGTATGAACGGTTAGACCGGCTGGTATCCGAACTGGCGGCCAATACCCCGGCTCAAACTGCTCTGCTGGTGGACGTAACCGGGCAGGTGGTTTTGGCCAAAGGGATGTCGCCCCAAACCAATCTTGCCGCCCTGGGGTCGCTGGTGGCCGGCGACCTGGCGGCCAGTCAGGAAATTGCCCGCCTGACCGGTGAATACGAGGAATACCAGCTTGTTCTGCGAGAGGGACGCTCCAGCCATACCCTCATCATCCCGGCCGGCCAATATCTGGCCCTGCTGGTGCAGGTTGCCCCCGATACCCCCCTGGGCTGGGCCAGACTGCTCATCCGCAAAACAGCCCGCCAGATTGCCGATACCGCCGCGACCGGGCACAGCACTTCCGTACCGGAAACCGAAGCACTCCTGCAGGACAATCTGGCCGATATGTTCGACGATGCCCTGGATAATCTCTGGTCGGAGTAGGCTATGTTCATCAACTGGCAGTTAAAAGAACTGAACCTCAAAATTGTATACTACGGCCCGGCTCTGAGCGGAAAAACCACCAACCTGGAGCAGATTTTCCACAAAGTGGACCCGTCCCGCCGCAGTGAACTGGTGTCCCTGAAAACCCATGAAGACCGCACCCTGTATTTTGACTTTCTGCAGTTGGAGCTGGGCAAAATCAGCGGCCTGACCCCCAAAATCCACCTCTACACCGTGCCCGGCCAAACCTACTACGAGGCCAGCCGGCGGCTGGTTCTGCGCGGCGCCGACGGCGTGGTCTTTGTGGCCGATTC
>RFJV01000335.1 GCA_003694775.1 Chloroflexota bacterium
ACCACCGGCTACGAGGAGGCCGCGGCCCAGGGCATTATGGCCGGCATCAATGCCGCGCTCAAGGTGCAGGGCAAGCCGCCCTTTACCCTGGGCCGGGACCAGGCTTACATTGGGGTGCTGATTGACGACCTGGTGACCCAGGAGCATACCGAGCCGTACCGCCAGATGACCTCCCGCGCCGAGTACCGCCTCCTTCTGCGGCAGGATAATGCCGACCTGCGCCTGTCGCCGTTGGGGTATGAAGTGGGGCTTCTGCCCCGCCACCGCTTCGAGGCGGTCGAGGCCAAGCGGCGGGCCATCGAGGCAGAAATCCGGCGGCTGGATAAAACCTACATCTCGTCCCGCAACGGGGCGCAGGCAATTCTAACCCGCTTTGGCCTGGAGCCGGTATCGAACGGGGTCAATGCCCGGCAGTTCCTGCGCCGCCCGGAAGTGACATACGAGGTGATTCAGGCCCTGGTTCCTCCGCCGGAACCTTTACCCCAGCCAGTGGTAGAGCAGGTAGCCATCGAAACCAAGTACGAAGGCTACATTGCCAAACAGCAACAGCAGGTGGAGCGAATGCGCCGGCTGGAAAGCCGGACCATCCCCGCCGATTTCGATTACGATGCCGTCCCCGGCCTGCGCAACGAGGCCCGGCAGAAGCTCAAGCAGTTCCGCCCGGCTACCGTGGGCCAGGCCGGCCGGATTGCCGGCGTTAACCCGGCAGATGTCAGCATCTTGCTGGTCCATCTGGAAAAAAGGCGCCGGTAAAGCGTTGCCTTTCCGTCTGCCAGATGCTCCCCTCGCGCTTTTTTATTCCGCGGGTTGTGGTATAATCCAGCGATGGCAGGTCGAACCTGATAAACCGACACGCAACAAGGAGTAGCTTTTTATGCCTGAAATTCATATTCCGGCGGCAGTAATTACCGGATTGCAGGTGATTCTGGCCTTTACCGGCGCGTTTACCATCGCCCTGTGGGTCAGCCTGATTATCTGGACCTTCAAGGATGTGCGCGCCCGCTCGCGCGATGTGTTTGCCATTCTGCTGGCCACCCTGATGGTGGTGATTTTTGGCCCGCTGGGACTACTGCTCTATTTTCTTCTGCGGCCCAACACCACCCTGGCGGAGCAGTACGAGCGTGCACTGGAAGAGGAAGCCCTTCTGCAAGACCTGGAAGACCGGCCCCGCTGTCCCGGCTGTTCCCGGCAGGTCAAGGAGGAGTGGATTCTCTGCCCGGACTGCCACACCACCCTGAAGAAGATTTGCCCCGAATGCGGCGAAACCCTGGAGCTGGCCTGGACCATGTGCCCCTACTGCGCCACTCACGTGGGCGACCTGTCCCGACCCGCGGTGGACGGGCATGAACCCGCAGAAGAACCCCCGGCCCCGGCAGTACCGGAGCCGGAACCGGCAACTGTTGCCAGCCGGCCCGCACCGGGCAAGCACGACACCCAGCCTCTGCCGGTTGCCTCCCCCACCGACCCCACCATCGCCACGCCGCCTGTTGCCGGCGGTGCGGAGACACGGCCCCAACAGCCACCCGCCGAGGAGTAGCCGCGGACACGGGAGACGCAGGAAAAATCTGCACCGGTACGTCAAACGAGATGGGGCGGCAGAAATGCCGCCCTATGGTATTTTCTACGGCCGTTGGAGCCATCCACAAATGGACAAAGGGGCGAATTTACGAATTTACGAATAGACGAATATACGAATGAACGGCGTAACAAAGATTCCCTTCGTAATTTCGTAATTTCGTAATTTCGTATATTCGTTTATTCCTCTTTTCGTGGTTTTGTTCGACCCGCGTTCTGTGGTAAAATGTTGTTCTGGCTAGAAATTATGTTCTGTACCAGAGACGGGAAGTAACGTATGGCATTGTCTGAAAAAATCGTGATTCGTGGCGCGAAAGAGCACAACCTCAAGGGCGTCAACCTGGAAATTCCCCGCCACAAGATGGTGGTCTTTACCGGCGTTAGCGGGAGCGGCAAGTCGTCTCTGGCCTTTGATACCCTCTACGCCGAGGGCCAGCGCCGCTACGTGGAAAGCCTGTCTGCCTATGCCCGGCAGTTCCTGGGCCAGATGGAAAAGCCCAAAGTGGATTACATCGGCGGCCTCAGCCCGGCCATTGCCATCGAGCAGAAGGCGGTTAGCAAAAATCCGCGCAGTACCGTAGGCACGGTCACCGAGGTGTACGATTACCTGCGGGTGCTGTTTGCCCGCATCGGTACGCCCCACTGCTACAACTGCGGCCGGGAAGTCAAACAGCAGAGCAGTCAGCAGATTGTGGAGCAGGTGGCCGACCTGCCGCCCGGTACGCGCTTCCAACTGCTGGCCCCGGTGGCCCGCGGGCGCAAGGGCACGTTTGAAGACATCCTGGCCCAGTTCCGCGCCGACGGCTTTGCCCGCGCCCGCATCGACGGGGTGATTACCGACCTCAGCGAGCGGGTCAAGCTGGCAAAAAACAAAAAGCACGACATCGAACTGGTGGTCGACCGGCTGGTCATTCCCCCAGAACCGGACGAGGCTTTTCAAACCCGCCTGGCCGATTCCGTGGAAACGGCCCTCCGCTGGGGCGACGGGGTGCTGGTGGTCGATGTGATAGACGGCGAGGAGATGGTCCTCTCGGAAATGAACGCCTGCGCCCACTGCGGCCTCAGCTACCCGGAGCTGACCCCGCAGATGTTCAGCTTCAACTCTCCCCTGGGGATGTGCCCCGACTGCAACGGGCTGGGCGTGCGCTTTGAGTTCGACCCGGAGCTGTTCATCGACCCGACCAAATCCATCAATGAGGGCGCGGTCCGTCCCTGGGGCGAGGTGGGCAAAAAGAAAAGCTGGGCCACCCAGATTGCCCGCCAGATTGCCGACCGCTTCCACATCAGCCTGGACCAGCCGTGGCCCACTCTGCCGGAGGAAGTCCGGCAGTTGATTCTGTTCGGCAACCCGCACATCAAGTTCCGCTACCAGAGCGAAAA
>RFJV01000336.1 GCA_003694775.1 Chloroflexota bacterium
CTATGCGCGCTGAAATTGTAATGATAGGCACCGAACTCCTGCTGGGAGAAATCGTCGATACCAATGCGGTCAAACTGGCCCGTGCCCTGCGCCGGATTGGCGTGGACCTGCACTACAAGACCACCGTCGGCGATAATGAGGCCCGGATTACCGAAGTGCTGAATATTGCCCTGGACCGGGCCGATGTGGTTATCACCTCCGGCGGTCTCGGTCCCACCGTGGACGATGTGACCCGCCAGGCCGTCGCCAACGCCACCGGGCGGCGGCTGGTCTACAGCCCGGAACTGGAAGCCCAAATTGCCGAACGCTTCCGCAAGTTTGGCCGGACCATGGCCGAAAACAACAAGCGGCAGGCCTTTATCCCCGAAGGGGCCACCCCTCTGCCCAATCCGGTGGGTACTGCGCCCTGCTTTTTGAGCGAGGATGTCCGCGGCCGCGGGTTTGTCATCTCCCTGCCGGGCGTACCCCGCGAGCTGGAATATATGCTGGAGCATACGGTCATCCCCCTGCTGGTGGCGCGGATGGGCGGCGTGCAGGTCATCAAGACCCGCATCCTGCGTACCTGCGCGGTCGGTGAGAGCGATGTAGACCGGGCCATTGCCGACCTGATGACCGCCAGCAATCCCACCGTGGGGCTGGCCGCGCATCCCGGCCAGACAGACGTACGCATTACGGCCAAGGCCCCCTCCGAAGCCGAGGCCGACGCCCTCATCGCGCCGGTGGAGGCAGAACTGCGCCGCCGGCTGGGCGTGGCTGTTTACGGGGTCGATGAGGAAACCGTTCCGGAGGTCGTCGGGCGGATGCTGGTCGAGCGGGGATTGAGTCTGGGCATTGTTGACACCCTGACGGACTGCGGCCTGTCGCACGCCCTGAGCGACGCCGGCTACCGGGCGGTCATAGCCGCCTGCATCCAGGCAGATACGCCGGTCGACGCGCTGTCTGCGCTGGGGCTGGATGTGCCGGTCGACATGCCGCCGGCGGAAGCCGTGACCGCGGCCCAGGCCGCGGCGCAGGCCGTGGCCGCAGAAAACGGGCTGGGGCTGGCCCTGCTGGGTCCCTTTGGCGAGGAACGGGCCACCGTGATTGCCCTGCACGGTCCCGGCGAAACCCGGCTGGTCCGAACCGGGCGGAATTACCGGGAGGCCGACTATGCCCGGCAGTGGCTGGTCATCCAGGGGCTGGACTGGGTGCGGCGGTCTTTGCTGGGGCAGTTGGAATCGCCGGTGGATGGACGGTAATTCTTTTGACTTCCCTCCCCCTTTGGGTTATGATTGACCCCAAAATGTAGGACAACTGCTAGCAGTTGTCCTACAGAAACCGTATTTTTAGAGGAGTCAGACAGTCCCAATGGGACGACAACGATAGATGAAAACCCGTAGGGCGACATTAATGTCGCCCCACCCCAACGCTATTTTCAGAGAAGAAACCGCATTGTCACAACGTAGGGGCCGGGTCTCAGACCCGCCCCTACAAAACCCGTATTCTCAGAGGAGTCAAGTCTTATGCAAGTCAACCCCGGTATTTTCAAAGCCTATGATATTCGCGGCATCTACCCCACCGACCTGAACGAGGAGGTCGGCTATGCCGTAGGGCGGGCATTTGTCACTTTTCTGCAGGTCGATAAGGTTATTGTGGGGCGGGATATGCGCCTCTCCAGCCCCCAGATGTTCGATGCCGTGACCCGCGGCCTGATGGACCAGGGCGCGGATGTCATCAACATCGGTATGGTCAGCACCGACCAGTACTACTATGCCTGCGCCACCCTGGGCCACGCCGGCATCATGGTCACTGCCTCTCACAACCCGGCCCAGTACAGCGGCTTCAAAATGGTGCGCAAAATGCCCCAGCTTCTCAGCGGGGATGAGGGGATTCAGGATTTGCGGCGCATTGTGGAGAACGATGCCTACGCCCCGGCAACCCGCAAGGGTACGATGACCGAAATCGACCTGAGCCAGGATTTTGTCAGCTACGTCCTCGGCCTGATTGATGTGGACGCCCTCCGCCCGCTCAGGGTTATTGCCGATACCGGCAACGGGATGGTCGGCCCTATCCTCCAGCGCATTTACGCCCAACTGCCGGCAGTCAACCTGACCGGCATGTATCTGGACCCGGACGGCAGTTTGCCCAACCACGGCCTGGACCCGCTCCAGCCGGAAAACCGGGCCGAGCTGGAACAGCGCGTCGTTTCCGAAGGGGCAGACATCGGCTTTGCCTTTGACGGCGACGGCGACCGCTTCTTCACCATTGATGACCGGGGACAGTTTGTTTCCGGCGACTTCCTGACTGCGCTGATGGGCCAGTATTATCTGGAAAAATACCCCGGCGCCAAAATCGTTTACGACGTGCGGGCCAGTTGGGCCGTGCCGGATTTAATCAAGGCCGCTGGCGGCATTCCCCTGATGGAGCGGGTCGGCCATGCTTTCATCAAGGCCCGCATGAGCCGTGAGGGCGCAGTTTTTGGCGGCGAGGTGACCGGCCACTACTACTTCAAGGACTTCTTCTTTGCCGATTCCGGCATCATCCCTTCACTCATTATTATGGAAATGCTCTCCAAAAAGAAGGCCAGCCTGTCGGAACTGCTGGCCCCGCTGGAGGCCAAATATTTCATCTCCGGCGAAATCAACACCCGCATCGATGGCGACCCCAAAGCCAAGATGCAGGAGCTGGCCCAGAAGTTCAGCGATGGCAAGGTGGAGTGGCTGGACGGCGTGTCTGTAACCTACCCGGACTGGCATTTCAATGTTCGACCCTCCAACACCGAGCCGCTTCTGCGCCTGAACCTGGAGGCCACCAGCCGGGAACTGATGGAAGAAAAACGAGACCTGGTGCTGAGCATTATCCGGTCGTAGGGATGTGATGAACAGCGTACAACCCCTGCACGGTAAAGTGGCCCTGATTACCGGCTCATCCCGCGGCATAGGCCGGGCCATTGCCCTGGAGCTGGCCCGGCTGGGCGCGGATATTGTCGTGCACTACCTGCGCAAAAAGAGCGCCGCGGCCGAAACTGCCGCGGCCATCCAGAACCTGGACCGGCGGGCGGTCACCGTTCAGGCCAACCTGGCCGAAGCCGGCCAGATTGCGGCCATGTTCAAGACCATCGAGGCGGAATTTGGCCGCTGTGACATCTTTGTGGGCAACGCGGCCAGCGGAACCCCGCGAGATATCCTGGACGTGACCGATAAGCACTGGGACTGGACGATGGATGTCAATGCCCGCTCCATCCTGCGGTGCGTGCAGAAAGCCGTGCCCTGGATGGAGCAGGCCGGCTGGGGCCGGGTGGTCAACATTACCAGTCCCGGCAGTACCCGTGTTCTGCCGCACTACGGGGCCATTGGCCTTTCCAAGGCCACCATCGAAGCCCTGACCCGCTACCTGGCGGTTGACCTGGCCCCCAAGGGCATCATCGTCAACGCCGTATCGCCCGGCCTGGTCAAAACCGACGCGGTCAGCGCTTTTCCGGTTGACCTGCAGGCCACGTTTGACTACGCGGTCTCCCGCACCCCTGCCGGGCGGCTGGTCACCCCGGCAGACGTAGCCAGGGTGGTCGGCTTCCTCTGCACCGACGCGGCCAGTATGATTGTCGGGCAGACCATTCTGGTGGATGGGGGCTACAGCCTGCTGGCGTGATTCAATTCTCAATTCTCAATTTCCAATTTTCAATTCTCAATGAGCCGGTCTCCAATCTCTAATCACCAATCGCCAATCGCCAATCCCCAATCGCCAATCTCCCACTTTGCTCTGGCCTGGGGACTGCTGACCGTTCTGCCCTTTCCGTTCAAGGTTGACACGTCGGGGGTGGTGCCGGGACGGGCCGCAGGCTGGTTTCCGCTGGTGGGTCTGCTGATGGGCGGTGTGCTGGCCGCGGTGGGTTGGGCGCTGTACGCCGTTCTGCCGGCGGGGCTGGCCGCCGCCCTGACGCTGGCGGTCTGGGTGGCTCTGACCGGGATGCTTCACCTGGACGGCTTTATGGATTCCTGCGACGGCCTTCTGCCCCCGCGTGACCCGGCCCGGCGGCTGGAAATCATGAAGGACAGCCGGGTGGGGGCGTTTGGGGTGGTTGGCGGCGTCCTTCTTCTGCTGGTCAAGTTCAACGCCCTGGCGGCCCTGCCGCCGGCTGTTCGGTTGCCGGTGCTGGTGCTGGCTCCGGCCCTGGCCCGCGGGGCAATGGTCTGGGCGATGTTCCGCTACCCCACGGCCCGGCCCGGCGGAATGGGCCAGATGTTCCGGCAGGGGATGGGCCGCCGTGAGGTCGTCCTGGCCTTGCTGACGACCTTTCTGCCGCTCTTCCTCCTCCTGCCCTGGCCGGTCGCTCTGGTGGTGGCGGCAGTATGCTGGCTGTTGATAGTGCTGGTGGCCCGACTGGCGATTGCCCGCATCCACGGCCTGACCGGCGATGTGTACGGCGCAGTTGGCGAAACCGTCGAAGCGGGTGTGCTGGTGGCCGTGGTGGCCGCGGCTAGCTGGCCGTGGCTCGCCGGCTGAGGTATACCAGTCCGAACCCGGCGGCAAACAGCACCGCGGACAGCAGGTAAATCCAGGCCAGACTGACGCGGGTCGCCAGGGCAAAAGCCAGAAACGGGCCGGACATACTGCCCACATCGCCCACCGCGGCGTACAGCCCCATCACCGCCCCCTGACGGCCGGCCGGTGTCTGGTCGCCCATAAAGGCCGTGACCACGGCCAGCCCCGTCCCCGCGCTGACCGCGCTCAGGACAATTCCCGCGGTGACCACTGTCAGGTCGCGGCCAAATGACATCAGCAGGAAGCTGGCAATGCCCAGCAGAAGGCTGAGGGAAATCATCGGCAGACGGCCTGTTTTCCGGTCCGACAGGTGGCCGGCCAGCGGGCCGACCAGACCCGCCAGCAGGGAGCGCCCGCCCAGCAGAATGCCTGCGCCGGTGGATACGCCCACCACTACCGCGCCCAGGGCCATCCGTTCGCCGAATCTCTGCTGGAGCAGGAGAGTCACGGTCGAAAGGACAATCCCCTCGCCGGCAAAGAGCATCAGCAGGTACAGGCCAGAGGTGGCTATCAGGCCCCGGTGGGCCTGCACCAGGGCCAGCCGTCTGCCCCACAGGCTCCGCAGGCGGCGGGTCAGGCCAGACAGACCATCATCCGGCTGGTCTGTCTGGCGCGGCCGGGTTTCCGGCAGGAAAAAGAGCACCACCAGCAGGCCCAGGGCGGTCACGCCGGCAAAGGTCAGCATGGCCGGGCGGAAGCCCAACGTATCCACCAGGTAGCCGCCCAGCAGAGGCCCCGCGGTAAAACCGACCAGCATCCAGGCGTTGTACGTGCCCACCACCCGTCCCCGGTTGGCCGGAGTGCTGATGTCCAGGGCCATGGTGGTCCCGCTGACGTTGATGAGCGTCCAGCCGATACCCCACGCCGCCCGGCTGAGCAGAAACGGCCAGAAGCCGTACACCAGCCCGTAGCCCGCGGTGGACAGCACGCCCAGAGTCATCCCGGCCAGAAAAAGCCGCCGCCGGCCCCAGCGGTCAACCAGCCAGCCGACCAGGGGATTGGTGGGAATCCGCACCAGCCGGTTGACCCCCAGCATCACGCCGACCGCGGCCAGAGTCAGCCCCACCACTTCAAGCTGGGTGACCAGCACAGTATAGAGGGTCATATCGCCGAACAGGCTGGCACAGACGGCCAGCCCCAACGGGGTTAATACCACAGCCGGTTTTTTATCCATTTCCGACTCCCTTGTCGCAGGATATTCACGCATTATGAACGAGGTCGCCGGTTTGGGCAAAAATTTGCGAGAGTTCCGGCCTGCGGCTACAATCAGGCGATGAATGTTGTGCTGGTTGGCCCGTTTGGCCTGCAACCCAAAGGTACGGTGAGCGTCCGCGCCCTGCCGCTGGCCCGGGCATTGGTGGAACGGGGGCACCGGGCAACGGTGCTGATTCCGCCGTGGGATGACCCCCCGCGGGCCGGCCTGTCGTGGGACGAGGCCGGCGTCCGGGTGGTCAACCTGCCTTTGCCCGGTGGTGTAATGCGTCTGCCGCCGCTGTTTCATTTTACCCTGGCCCTGTCGCTGGCGCGGCGAGCATTGGCCGTTCAGCCGGATGTGGTGCACCTGTTCAAGCCAAAGGCGTATGCCGGCCTGGCCCACTGGCTGCTGTACCGCTGGCGGCAGATGACCGGGGCGAGGGTGCGGCTGGTGGTGGATGCGGACGATTGGGAGCAGGCCTGGAACGAGGTTCTGCCCTATTCCGGCCTGCAGAAGCGGTTTTTTGCCTGGCAGGAGCGGTGGGGCCTGTCCCACGCCGATACGGTGACGGTAGCCAGCAAGGCCCTGGCCGACCTGGTTGCCGCGGCGGGGGTACCGCGGGAGCGGGTCTTTTACCTGCCCAACGGCCTGCCGCCGGATACGCCCGACCCGCCGCCGGCGCGTCGAACCGAACCCGGCGGCACGGTTCTGCTGTACACCCGCTTTGCCGAGTTCCGGCTGGCGCGGATTGTGTCGCTGGTGCGGCTGGTGGGGCAGGAAGTGCCGGCCCGGTGGGTGATTGTAGGCCGCGGCTTCCGGGGAGAGGAGGCGGTGCTGGCCCGGCAGTTGGCCCAGGCCGGGCTGGCGGAGGCGGTGCACTTTGCCGGCTGGCCCCCCGACCGGCCTGTCGAGGCCTATTTTGCCGCCGCGGATGTGGCGGTTCATCCCTACGACGACACCCTGCTCAACCGCACCAAGTGCTCGGTAAAGCTGGTGCAGTTGCTGGCCGCGGGTTTGCCCGTGGTGGCCGATGCGGTGGGGCAGAACTGTGAGTATATCCAGCACGGGGAAACGGGCATCCTGGTTCCCCCAGAAGATGACCAGGCGTTTGCCGCGGCAGTGGTTTCGCTGTTGCGGTCGCCGGCGCGGCGGCAGGAAACAGGCCGGGCCGCGGCCCGGTCGGTGCGCCGGAAGTATGCCTGGTCGGCGCTGGTGCAAACGGCAGAGAGGGCTTATCACTGATGTTTGTTGAAAACAGGCAGGCAGGTCGCTGGCTGGGTGATTTTCTGCCCCTCCTGCTCTGGATGGGGCTGATTTTCTGGCTGTCGTCCCGGCCCACCCTGATTGCGATTGAACACGAACTGTGGCAGAAGCTGTTCTACAAGAGCGCGCACGTATTTACCTATGCGGTGCTGTGCTGGCTGTGGTGGCGGGCGCTGTCGGCCCGGCGGGAAACGGGCTGGCATGTCCTGCTGGCCGCGGTTCTGCTGGCCGGGCTGTACGGTGTGTCGGACGAAATTCACCAGCTTTACGTACCGGGTCGCCACGGGCAGGCCGCAGATGTGCTGTTCGACCTGTCCGGCGCGCTGGCGGCTGTTCTGCTGGTGCGCCGCTGGCCGTGGTTGCGGTCGGTGTAGAAAAAGGGGACAATGATATTGATGCTGACATCCGAACAACGAGCCTACAAGAAGAAAACCCTGCAGTACCTTGAGTCGACACTTCCTTTGCTGGAGAGCAAGCTGGCCCAGGCCGTAGATGCGGATACGGTTCGCAGTCTGCAGGGCCAGATTGACGAGATAGAGGGCCACATTCTTCACCTTCAGGCCGAACTGGAGGAAAACCGGCCCGGTGAGCCGGTGGCCGATGAGTACTGCCGCAAAATTGCCAGGGCGCTGGTGCGGGAAAAGTATTTTTTGGCCCGGCGGTATCTGCAGAAGCTGGAGACCATCGAGCCGTTTTACCCCGGTCTGGACAGACTGCGGGAAGAGGTAGAGGGTCAGCGGGCCGGGCGGCGGACCCGGTCTATCGCCGAGGGGAAGGCCCTGCCTTACGGCGCGGCGGCCTTTGCCGAGGGCGGCGAACCCGCCGCCGAAGCGGCGGACACGGCAGACGAGACTGCCGCCGCACCGGCGCGGTGGCGGCAGTTTTTCCAGTTTCACATTGTGCTGAGCTGTCTGGTGGTGGCGTTGATTTTGTGCGGCATTCTGGGCGTCGGCGGGGTTACGATACTGCAGTGGCTGATTGAGGGGTAGGTTGTAGATAGGGCGACATAAATGTCGCTCTACACAGCTCTATTTTATACGAGGAGGCATCATCATGAGCGGTTGGGGGTGTCCCCATGAGGTAAGGTCTTTTTGCCAGCGGTTGAAAAAGAAGTGCGACCCAGGCGTGCCGGGGTGTGTGCTGTACGGTCTGGTGGAACGAGCGGATGTCCCTATGCCGGCCAGGGGGGGCCGCCAGCGGAAAGCCTCGCCGGAGAGACCTGAATCTACGCCGGAAGAAGGAGAAAACCGGTTGCAGGACTAAGGTGACCGGTTCCCGGACAGGTCATTAAACTTTATCTGTTTAACTCACGTCCGTCAGCTCCGCCAGCTCTGCCCATTCGGTTTCGGTTAGCTCCGCGGCGTGGTCGTCCGGCTCCAGGATGATGTCGCCGAACATCTCCGGCTGTTGGGCACGGATAACCCGGCGTTTGATAAGC
>RFJV01000337.1 GCA_003694775.1 Chloroflexota bacterium
CGATTATCCCCAAAGTGCCGCGGCTACCCAGGCGTCCCCGTTGCCGCTCCCGCCCCTCGATGAAACCCTGCAGTTCATCCTCCAGGAGCCGCGCACCATTCAGACCACCGGTATCCCGGAGCCGTTTTTGACCAGCCTGGCTCTGAAAATTCTCTACTATGCCGGCGAAATGAAAGGCTGGCAGGTGGCCCAGGCCATGCGCCTGAACTTCAGCGGTGTAGTCGAGCCGATTCTGAACACTTTGCGTATGCACCACCTGGTTCAGATATTGGGCGGGCAGGGGGCAAGCCGGGCCTCGTACCGGTACGCCATCACCGAAAAGGGGGCCTTGCGGGCCAGGGAACTGCTGGACCGCAACCGGTACGTAGGGCCTTGTCCGGTTACCCTGAACCAGTACATCAAGGTGGTCAAATTTCACGCCCGGCACCGGCCGGTGGTCCGGGAGTCCGATGTCAAGTATGCCCTGCGGGAGCTGGTTCTGCCGCAGGATACCATTGACCGGATTGGCCCGGCTATCAATTCGTTCCGGTCGCTCTTTCTGTATGGCCCGCCGGGCAACGGAAAAACCAGCATCGCCAAGGCTATCGGGCGCAGTCTGCTCCCCGGCGATATTATGATTCCCTACGCCCTCTACGAGGGGGGACAGGTCATTACCGTGTTCGACCGGGAAACACACCTTCCTATGCAGAGCGAGGAGGCTCAACTGGTTGAGTCCAATGGGCTGGATAAGCGGTGGGTGCGCTGTCACGCGCCGGTGGTATCCACCGGGGGCGAGCTGACCCTGCGCGACCTGGACCTGATGTGGAGCGAAACCAACCGCTATTACGAAGCGCCGTTTCAGCTCAAGGCTAACGGGGGGTTACTGCTGATTGATGATTTCGGTCGCCAGCGGGTCAATCCAAAAGACCTGCTGAACCGGTGGATTATCCCTCTGGAGGAGCGGCTGGATTTCCTCACTTTCCATACTGGCAAGAAAATTGCCGTTCCGTTTGAAACCCTGCTGATTTTTTCGACCAACCTCGACCCGGAATCCCTGGTCGACGATGCCTTTCTGCGCCGCATTCGCCACAAGCTGGGCGTGGACAACCCCGATGAGCGGCGCTACTACGAGATTTTTGTCAACGTTTGCAAACAGCACGGCATCCAGTTTGACCGGGATGTGTTTGTCTACCTGATACGAGAATACTACTACCGCACCGGACGGCCCATGCGGGCCTGCCATCCCCGCGACCTGATAGAACAGCTTCTGGATTTTGCCGCCTACCGGGACCAGCCGCCCGTGCTGACGCGGGAACTCATTGACAGTGCGGCCCGCTCCTACTTTGCCGAACTGTTTTAACCTCCGGCAGTCTCAGTCGTTGTTTTCATTGGCCCGCTGTTTCAGCTCGTACAGCTTGTTCAGGGCCTGAAGCGGCGTCATCGAGTCGACATCCAGGGCCTTGATTTCTTCAATCAGGGGGTGGGTTTCCGGGGCCAGGAAGGAAAGCTGGATACCGGAAAAGCTCTGCCGGAGCCGGTCGCGGGTTTCGCGGAAGTCGGCATTGCCTTCCAGCTCGGCCAGGATTTCGTTGGCCCGGTCGATAACCGGCTTGGGGATACCGGCAATCTGGGCCACGTGAATGCCGTAGGAGCGGTCCGCGCCGCCGGGCACAATCTTGTGCAGAAAGATAACCCGGTCTCCCTCCTCAGCTACGGCTACGTTGTAGTTGCGCACGTGGGGCAGGTATTTTGCCAGCTCGGTCAGCTCGTGGTAGTGGGTGGCAAACAGGGTTTTGGCCCGAATCTGGGGGTTGTTGTGGATGTACTCCACCACGGCGCGGGCAATCGCCAGCCCGTCGTAAGTGCTGGTTCCCCGGCCCACCTCGTCCAGAATGAGCAGACTGCGGGGACTGCTTTGCGACAGGATAGCCGCGGTTTCCACCATTTCCACCATAAAAGTGCTCTGCCCGGCGTGTATTTCGTCCTGCGCCCCGATGCGGGTAAAAATCCGGTCGACCAGCCCAATGCGGGCCGACTCCGCAGGGACAAAACTGCCAATCTGGGCCATCAGCACAATCAGGGCGACCTGCCGCAGAAAGGTGCTCTTGCCCGACATGTTCGGCCCGGTGATGATGTGGATGAACTCCTCTTCTGACATGCGGACATCGTTGGGCACAAACGCGGTCGGCATTCCCTCCGCGTCGACCAGCGGCATTTGCTCTACCACCGGATGCCGCCCCCCGATGATTTCCAGGCCGGTATCGTTGTGCAGTTCGGGCCGGACGTAGCTGTTCTGCAGAGCGGTTTCCGCCAGGGCGGTGGTCACGTCCAGGTAAGCCAGGGCGCGGGAGGCCGCCAGCAAACGTTCGGCCTGAGCGGCAATCTGGGCGCAGACCTCCTTGAAAATGCGGTTTTCCACCTCTAACTGGCGCTCGTCGGCATTGAGGATGATGTTTTCGTACTCTTTCAGCTCCGGGGTAATGTACCGCTCCGCGTTGACCAGCGTTTGCTTGCGGATGTATTCCGGCGGAACCTGGGCAAGGTTGGCTTTTGTCACCTCGATGTAGTAGCCAAACACCTTGTTGTAGCCCACTTTCAGACTCTTGATGCCGGTGCGCTTCCGCTCCACAGATTCCAGATTGGCAACCCACTCTTTGGCATGCCGCGACCCGGCGATGATACCGTCCAGTTCCGCGGAAAAGCCGGGCCGGATGACCCCCACCTTGCCCAGCGTCGCCGGCGGGTCGTCGGCGATGGCCTGGGCGATGAGCCGGGCCACCTCATCGCACGGCTCCGGCAGGTCGACCGGCAGGGTGTCGGTTCCGGTTTGCGACAGGGCCTGCCGCACCACCGGAATCGCCTCCAGACTGCGGCGCATAGCCAGCAGGTCGCGCGGCTGGGCCAATCCCTGCCGCACCCGGCTGGTCAGGCGCTCCAGGTCGGCTATCTCCTTCAGTCCGGCGCGGACATCGTTCCGGGCCAGGGTGTGGCGGGTAAAGAACTCCACCGCGTCCAGCCGGCGGTTGAGGGCGTCCACGTCCAGCAAGGGCTGGTGGAGCCAGGCCCGCAGGAGCCGCCCGCCCATCGGGGTGATGGTTTTGTCCAGCACTCCCAGCAGAGACCCCTGCACACTTCCCCCGCGGAGCGTTTCGGTCAGCTCCAGGTTGCGGCGGGTAGCGGCGTCGAGGGTCATAAAGGTGCTGGTGGAGTAGGCGGTCAGCCGGGTAATCTGGGCCAGGGCCGCTTTTTGGGTGTCGGCCAGGTATTGGAGGATGGCCCCCGCGGCCCGGATGGCCTGCGGCTTGTCACCCAGACCAAAGCCGGTGAGGGTGGCAACTTCAAAGTGACGCTGGAGTTCCTGCCGGCAGTGCTCCAGTTCAAACCGCCATTCTTCGTATAGCGAGGATGGTATCTCCAGCGGTTTCAGGGGGGCCAGACTGGTCTGGTTGGGGGCAATGATTTCTGCCGGCTGAAGGCGGACCACCTCGTTCAGCAGGAGACGGGCCGCGTCCGGGCCGTCAAGCTGGGTGGCGGCAAACTCGCCGGTGGTGATGTCGGCGTAGGCCAGGCCGGCATGCTGGCCGTCCAGCACCACCGCGGCCAGGTAGTTGTTTTCCTTGTCTGCCAGCAGGGTGGATTCTACGACCGTGCCGGGCGTGACCACGCGGCGGACTTCGCGCGGCATCAACCCTTTTACCGGTTCCGTGCCGACCTGCTCGCAGATGGCAACCTTGTATCCGGCCTTGATGAGTTTGGCAATGTAGTTTTCTGCGGCGTGGTAGGGAATGCCCGCCAGGGGGACGCGCTGGTTTTTGCCGACGTTGCGCGAGGTGAGCACAATGTCCAGCACGCGGGCAATGGTTTTGGCGTCCTCATCGAACGTCTCGTAAAAGTCGCCCAGCCGGAAAAAGAGGATGGCATCCGGGTATTGTTTTTTGATTTGCAGATACTGCCGGCGTATTGGCGTGGACATGGGGGGCGAATGTTAAATGTTGAATTTTGAATGCTGAATGTTGAATGGGGGATAAAGCTGTCGTTATCCCGCTTCCTGCTCCTCTGCTCCCTGCTGTCTGCTGACGTCAACGATTTTAGCCCCGGTGGCTTTAATCAAATCGGCTACGGCCAGCTCCAGGTTGACCCCCCGTTTGCCGGCGCTGACCAGGATGGTTTGCTGGTCCAGGGCGGGCCGGTCGAGGTAAACTGGAAAGTGCTTGTGGGTTAAGGCCAGAGCCGAGATGCCGCCGGTCAGCAGACCGGTGAGCCGTTCGGCTTCCTTTTTGGGGGCCATCTGGACTTTTTTCTGCCCGATGGCCCGGGCCAGCTTTTTCAGGTTCAGCTCGCGGTCCCCGGCGACCATCACCAGCACCGGCTTTCCGCTGGCCGGCAGAACCACCAGCGTTTTGTAGACTCGCTGGCGCGGCACTCCGACATAGTCCGCCACCCCGTCTGCAGAGTGGATGGTATCGGGGAATTCGTGGACGGTGTACGGGATTTTCTGCTGTTCCAGCAAGCGCATCGAGTTGAGCTTTTCGACCATCGTAAAAGGCAAAGACGGCGCACCGTCGCGCCGCCGCAGGAGGAGTGGATTAGTTTCTGGACATTCGTTGGGCCAGCTCTGCTTTATGCTGGCTCAGGTAGAGCCGGATGGCCTCCGCGGCCACCGCAGATACCGAACTGCCTTGCCGGTCGGCCAGTTCTCGCAGGAGTTCGTACTGCTGGTCTTCCACGTATGTTACCAGATTCCGCTTACGAAACGTGAATTTACCACCTACAGTTGCCATGGTTGTACGGTTCCTTTTGGATGTAAAGATTTGGGTGTGGAGGTGGTCAAGGCAGGGCAACTGCCAAACTGCGAGGCGTTTTCGGTTGAACGTCCGAATGCAGTCGGTCATTATAGCATTATTTTTCCCCAGGGCCAAATAGGAGTGCCCTCACCTCACCCCCTGGCCCCCCACCGTGGGAGCTTATCATTACCCATAAGTAGGGGAAGTAGGAAAACGGTGTGAATTTGACATAAAACTGATAAAATTTGTAAAATCATAAACTCCGATACAATCGTTCTCAAATAGGGGTGAACCAGAATAATGGCCGATAGAATAGACCACCCAGTCGATTGGGTTGAACAAGAGATGCAATATCTGGTCTTGGGTGACAAGCGGTTAGAAGAACGAGCCCGTAAAATCATTCGGGATTTCAGCCAAAACCCGAGTGGCTCTATTCCTGAATTCTGCGGCGATTGGGCGGCGACGAAAGCAGCCTATGAGTTTTACAAAAATCCAAGTGCCGCCCCCGAGCGATTGTTGGCGAGCCAAAGGCAAGCCACGTTGCACCGGGTCAAAGCACATAAGCGGATATTAATTATCCAGGATACAACCAGCTTCAATTTTAGTCAGCATCCCACAACCGCAGGACTGGGGCCTGTAGAGAATGAAAAATGTCAAGGTTTCCTGACCCACTCGTCCTTGGCGGTCACAACGGAAGGTGTTCCCTTAGGCTTATTAGCCCAGCAAAGTTGGGTTCGAGATGAAAACGAAACAGGCAAGCGACACCAACGTCATCAGCGGAGCATTGAAGAAAAAGAGAGTTACAAATGGTTACAAGGGTTGAGCGAGAGTACTGCTGCCTTGCCCGTTGAAACCCAGGCCATCGTTGTTTCAGACCGGGAGAGTGATATTTTTGAGTATTTTGTTCATCCTCGACCGCAGCAGGTTGATTTATTGGTGCGGGCCAGTTGGAATCGAGCCTTAGCCCAAGAAACAGGTCATCTCTGGTCGGCGGTCAGCAACACGCCGGTACAGGGAAAAATCCTGGTTGAAGTCAGCCGTACCGCCCAGCAACCGGCTCGAACGGCGGAATGTCAGGTGCAATTCAAACGGGTCAAACTTCGTCCGCCCAAAAACCGTCCGGCTCATCAACCCAAATTAGCGCCTGTCGTCTTGTGGGCGGTCCTGGTGCGGGAAATGAACCCGCCGCCTGGCCTTGAACCTTTGGAGTGGTTGCTGTTAACAACCCTCGAAATCAACAACTTCGACCAGGCTTGCGAACTCATTACATATTACACCCGCCGCTGGCTGATTGAACGCTTCCATTTTGTCCTCAAAAGCGGTTGTGCTTTGGAACAACGACAGTTAGCTCACGGCGAACGTCTGATCCGTTTCCTGGCTTTGGCCAATATCGTGGCCTGGCGATTGCTGTGGCAAACTTATCTGGGACGGGTCGAGGGCAACTTGCCTTGTACGGCTGTTCTGGCTGAGTATGAATGGAAAGCGCTATACAGTTTTATTCACAAAACCGCCCTCATCCCTAACCAACCACCATCGCTGGCCCAGACCACTCGGTGGATTGCTCAATTAGGCGGCTTTCTGGATCGTAGATCTGACGGTCAGCCCGGCGTTAAGGTTCTTTGGCGCGGCTGGCGCCGTTTGTTCGATATTTCTCAAACTTGGCTTATTTTTAATACCTCCTAACTTACCTCACTTATGGGTAATGATAAGCCTCAAGTGAGGGGCTAAGAAGGCCACCACGCAAGCAGACAAAATCGAAGCGTCAGACAGGCGGTCAAACAGGACAAGCTGGTAAAACGCTCAGGTTTA
>RFJV01000338.1 GCA_003694775.1 Chloroflexota bacterium
CCCCAACAGCGGTTCCCACCGCCACGCCCACCCCGCCGCTGGCCCACCAGCCGGCCTACCCCGGCGAAAAATGGATTGAAGTCAACCTGACCACCCAGCAGGTCACCGCCTGGGAGGGAGACAAACCGGTTTTCCACTTCATCGCCTCTACCGGCCTGCCCCAGACCCCCACCGTCACCGGGGAGTACCGCATCTACTGGAAGCTCAAAGCCACCCTGATGACCGGCCCCGGCTACTACCTGCCCGATGTCCCCTACACCATGTACTTTTACCGCGGCTACGCCCTGCACGGCACCTACTGGCACAACAACTTCGGCCAGCCGATGAGCCACGGCTGTGTCAACCTGGAAACCGACAACGCCCGCAAGCTGTTCGAGTGGGCCGACCCGGTTGTGCCGGAAGGCGAAAACCAGGTAGTCGCCACTGCCGACAACCCCGGCACGCTGGTGGTCATCCACTATTAACCCGCCCGGATTGTCCCCCGCCGGAAAAACGGCTACAATACCGCCGTGATGGTAGATACACAATCCCTCGTCCAATCGCTGGAAACACTGGTTGACCGGATGCCGGTCGGCATTGCCATGTTCAGCCCGGAACTGACCCTCATCCGGTGCAATCCCGTTTGGGCCGGCTTTGTTGAGCAGTACACCGGCTTACCGGCCGGCCAGGTAATGCCGGGCGTCAACCTGTTTGACCTTCTGCCCGACGCCCGTTCTGCCCTGACCCCCATTATCCAGCAGGTGCTGGCCGGGGAAACCGTTCAGCACAAGGCCTTTCCCCTGGGGCAGAAGAACCGGCAGAGCTATTGGGATATGGTCTTTGCCCCCTACACCGACGACGAAGGCGTAGCCGGTATCATCAACCTGGCAACCGACGTAACCGAACAGGTACTGGCCGAAGACCGCCGCCGGGTAGCCGAAAGCCTGCGCGACATCCTGACCATTCTCAACTCTAACCGTCCCCTGGACGAAATTCTGGATTACATCGTGGTTCAGGCCTGCCGGCTCCTCGGTTCCGACGCGGCGGCCATCTACCGCTGTCACTACGACCGGGATGTTCTCACCGTCCAGGCCGCGGCCGGCCTGCCGCCGGACTATACCAGCCTGGAAATTCCAATGGCCCTCAGCCTGGCTACCCAGGCCATGCAGAGCGTCCGCCCGGTGGTGGTCCCCGATGCCGAAGACTACCCGGAACACCCGCTCGACGAAATCACCCTGACCCCCGAACAGCACGCCATCCTGGAAAAGATTGCCCACCGCTACCGGGCCGTGCTGGCCGTTCCGCTCATCATTCGCACCCACCCCGCCGCCCCCGCCGACATCTACGGCGGCATTACCCTGCACTACGTCCAGCCCCGCCAGTTTTCCCAGGAGGAAATAGACCTGGCCGTTGCCTTTGCCGACCAGGCCGCGCTGGCCATTGAAAATGCCCGCCTGCGCGCCCAGGCCGAACAGTCTGCCGCGGAAGCCGAACGGAACCGCCTGGCCCGCGACCTGCACGATGCCGTTACCCAGACCCTCTTTTCCGCCAGCCTCATCGCCGAAGTCCTGCCCCGTCTGTGGGACCGCCACCCCGACGAAGCCCGCCGCCGGCTGGAAGAACTGCGCCAGCTTACCCGCGGCGCCCTGGCCGAAATGCGCACCCTCCTGCTGGAACTGCGTCCCGCGGCCCTGGAAGCCGCTTCCCTGCCCGACCTGCTCCGCCACCTGACCGATGCCATTATTGGCCGGGGCCGTATGCCCGTCCGGCTGACCATCTCCGGCGAAGCGACCCCGCCCACAGAGGTCAAAACAGCTTTCTACCGTATTGCCCAGGAAGCATTGAACAATATCGTCAAGCATGCCGGCAGTACCGAAGTGCAGATTGACCTGCACCTGCACCCCGACCGGCTCCGAATGGTGATTCGCGACCGCGGCCCCGGTTTTGATATCCGGACCGTACCCCCGGAGCACTTTGGCCTCCAGATTATGCAGGAACGGGCCGAGGCCGCCGCCGCAAAGCTGACTATCCACAGCCGGCCCGGACAGGGAACCCGCATCGAGGTAAGCTGGACACCCCCGGAGGTAGCCCAATGACCGAATCTGCCCCGATTCGCGTGATGATTGTCGATGACCAGCCGGTCGTGCGGAGCGGCCTGGCCGCCTTTCTCCTGGCTTACGATGACCTGGAGCTGGTCGCCGAGGCCGCAGACGGCGACGAGGCCCTGCGTCTGTGCCAACAGCACCGGCCGGATGTCGTGCTGATGGACCTGGTGATGCCCGGTACAGACGGCATCGCCGCCACACGGGCCATCCGCCAGACCGCCCCCCATATCCGGGTGGTCGCCCTGACCAGCTTTAAGGATGAAGCCCTGGTCCAGCAGGCCATTCAGGCCGGAGCCATCAGCTACCTGCTCAAAAATGTTACCGCCGAGGAACTGGCCGAGGCCATCCGGGCCGCGCACGCCGGGCGGTCGATGCTGTCGCCGGAGGCAACCCAGGCCCTGGTGCAGGCCGCGGCTCAACCCCTCTCCCCCGGCTTTGACCTGACCGACCGCGAACGGGAAGTGCTGGCCCTGATGGTGCAGGGCCTCAACAACACCCAAATTGCCGACCGGCTGGTTCTCAGCCGGTCTACGGTGAAGTTCCACGTCAGCAACATTCTCTCCAAACTGGGCGCGGCCAGCCGCACCGAGGCCGTTGCCCTGGCCCTCCAGCATCACCTGGTCAGCTGACCAGGTGAAAAACCCACCTCCTGACCAGCCGCAAAACCGTCCGGATGCCCGATGCGCCCGGACGGTTTTTGTTTTATCCTGATACCCGGAATTTTCTGCAACGGGAACCGCCTATGCGCATTCTATTGGCCGATGACGAAAGCCGGGTCCGCTCTGCTCTGCGGCTCCTGCTGGAGCAGGAACTGGGCGAGCAGGTGGTCGGCGAAGCTGTTGATGGAGCGAGCCTGGTGGAAATAGTGCACCAGACCCGTCCCGACCTGCTTCTGCTGGATTGGGAACTGCCCCGGCTGGTCGAAACAACGGTTGCAGTTCTGCGGGCCATTCTGCCCTCGCTGAAAATCATCGTTCTGAGCGGGAGGCCGGAAAAAATTCCGCCACCGGCCCTCACAGCCAGCGTGGACGCATTTCTCAGCAAAAGCGACCCGCCCGACCGGTTGCTCAAGGTCCTGCGTCGTCTGGCAAATAAGAGCCTGTCCGAAAAATTGTAGGCTGGCATCCCTATGCCAGCAAATGACGCATAGGGATGCGTCATCTACAGTATTTTCGGATAGG
Organism: Chloroflexota bacterium; assembly: GCA_003694775.1. Lineage (GTDB taxonomy): Bacteria > Chloroflexota > Anaerolineae > 4572-78 > J111 > J111. The sequence continues at coordinate 3,266 of RFJV01000338.1, forward strand.
TACTAAGTGTGCAGGGATGGAAGAGATTGGGGATTAGAGATTGGAGATTGAAGATTGGAGATTGGGGATTCAATAACTATCCCGTCTACCGTCTCCTGTTTCCCGTCTACTTATTTTCGCATCCGGAGGTAAAAGGTGAAACGAAACCACACCATTATCGGCTTATTTCTGCTGACCCTCATCCTGTGGACAACCACCGCCTGCGCCGGTTCTGCGGAACCGGTTTCTGCCGCGCCGGCGGCAGAGGGGGAACGGGCCGTCCCCGTGACCACAGCCCAGGCCGAAACCGGGGACATCAGCCTGGTTTTCAACTATGCCGGGGTTCTGCAGGCCCGCCACGATGTAAAGATTCTGCCGCGGGTGTCGGGAATGATTGAAGAGGTGCTGGTGGAGGTGGGAGACCACGTTCAGGCCGGCGACCCGCTGGCCCGAATTGAGAACGCCCTGTACGCGGCCCAGCTCAAGCAGGCCCGCGGCGCGCTCTCTGAGGCCCGGCTGACCCTGCAGAAGATGAAAGAAGGCGCCCGGCCCGAAGAAATCGCCGCCGCCCGGTCCGCGGTAGAAATTGCCCGCGCCGCCCTGGCCGACGCCAAAACCATCGACGACAACGAGCGGACCGCGGCCGCGCTCAATCTGGCAAATGCCCGTGCCGCGCTCCGGCTGGCCCAGTCCGAATACGACAAGATTGCCTGGGCCGGGCAGGTCGCCATGACGCCCCAGGCCCTCAAGCTGGAGCAGGCCACCAACGCCTACCAGGCCGCGCTGGCCGCCTACAACCTGCAAACCAACCCGGCCAAAGTTCAGTTGGCCCCGCTGGAAGCCCAACTGGTGCAGGCAGAACTCAAGCTGGCCCTGGCCGAGGAGCCGTTCCGCCCGGTGGATTTTGAGATTGTGCGGGCCAAAATTCAGCAGGCCGAAGCCGCGGTGGAGCAGGCCCAACTGCAAATGGACTATGCCGTCATCCGCGCCCCCTTCGACGGGGTGGTCTCCGAGGTGTACATCCACAAAGGCAGTCTGGTGGCCCCGCAGGTCCCCACCGTCCGCCTGCTGTCGGATGAACTGGAGGCGGTTATCAACGTGGAAGAGAGCCGGGTGGCCCAGGTTCAGCAGGGCCAGCCGGTGGGGCTGAAAGTTTCGGCCTATCCCGACCGGGAATTTCCGGCGGTGGTGTCCAGCGTGGCCCCGGCCGCGGATGAAAAGACCCACACCTTTGTAGTGAAAATCTCGCCCCAGGACCGCGAAGGCCGCCTGCGAAGCGGAATGTACGCCGATGTCAGCATTCTGGCCGCGGAGCGCCAGCAGACCACCCTGGTTCCGCTGGCCGCGGTCACCACGGTCGATGGGCAGAGCGTGGTGTACGTGGTAGGGGAAGATGGCCGCGTGGAACAGCGCCGCGTGGAAGTCGGCCTGACCGACGCGGCTTACGCCGAAATCCTCTCCGGCGTGGCCCCTGGCGAGGTAGTGGTGGTCAGCGGGCAGGCCAACCTGCAGGATGGCGTTAAAGTCAAGCCAACCGAACTGTAATAGTTCAGTTCCGGCAGTCCCGGCATAGGGATGCCGGGTCTGCTCGCCAGGGATGCCGGGACTGCTCGCCAACCATAGAGATATTGAAGTATACCTGATGCAATCCTTTCGACAAATGGAAGAAACCTATGGGACTGACAAGACTATCGATTAACCGTCCGTTAACTGTTTTGATGATGATACTGGGCCTGGTGGTGATGGGCCTGCTGGGCTACACCCGTATGCAGGTCGACCGGATGCCGCGGGCCGACATCCCCTATGTAACCGTGCTGACCGTCTACCCCGGCGCGTCGCCCGATGACGTGGCCGAAGAAGTTCTGCAGAAAATCGAAGACGCGGTGGCCGGGGTGTCGGGTATCAAGGAGATAACCTCGCAGGCCAACGAAAACTACGGGGTGGTCGTCCTTGAGTTTCAGGAAGGCGTAGACGGCAACCAGGCGGCCATCGACGTGTCGCGCGAGGTGGACCGCATCCGGGGCGACCTGCCGGACGAGGCCGAGGACCCCACCATCATCAAGGCCGACATCAACGCCACGCCGATTATGCAGTTGGTGCTCAGCGGCCCGCAGGGGCAGGATGCCCTCTACACCCTGGCCGATGACGTGCTGAAGCCGCGCCTGCAGGCGGTGGCCGGGGTGGCCTCGGTATCCATCTACGGCGGGCGGCCCCAGGAAATCCACATCGAGCCGGACCCGGTAAAGCTGGCCGCGTACGACCTGCCGCTGTCTACGCTGGAGCAGGTGCTGGCCGCGGAAAACGTTACCGTGCCTGCCGGAAGCCTGGACCGGGGAGCACAAAAAACCGCCCTGCGCGCCGTGGGAGAATTTTCTGACCTGGACGACATCCGCAGTATCGTGGTCGCCGGGCGGCCCAATCCCCTGCTGGATATGCTTCCGGCCACCCTTCTGCCGTCCATCCCCACCGGAATGGACCTGGACGGGCTGGTCTATCTGCGCGATGTGGCTCAGGTGTCTGCCGGCTACGCCGACACCAGCCGCCTGGTTCGCTACAACGGCCAGGAAGCGGTGCTGGTGTCGGTGGTAAAAACCAGCGACGCCAACGCCATCCAGGTGGCCGATGCCGTCCAGGCCGAACTGGAGCTGTTCAAACAGAACGACCTGCCGCCCGGTGCGTCGCTGGATGTGGTGGTCGACCGGACAGAATTTACCCGCCAGTCGGTGCAGGCCGTGCAGGAAGACCTTTTGCTGGCGGTGGTGATTACCGGTGTGATTATGCTGTTGTTCCTGCACAGCTTTACCAGCAGTATCATCGTCATGCTGTCTGTGCCGACCTCGCTGATTGTGACCTTTCTGGGGATGTGGGCCTTTGGCTTCAGCCTGAACACCATGACCCTCATCGCCCTGACCCTGGTCATCGCCATTGTGGTGGACGACTCGATTGTGGTGCTGGAAAACATCGAGCGCCACCTGAAGATGGGCAAGAGTCCCGTCCAGGCCGCGCTGGATGGCCGGGGCGAGATTGGTCTGGCGGCCATCACCATCACCTTTGTGATTGTGGTGGTGTACCTGCCGGTCGCTTTTATGAGCGGCATTGTGGGCCAGTTCTTCCTGGAATACGGCATCACCGTAGCCACGGCCACGTTGCTGTCTCTGCTGGTTTCATTTACACTGACCCCCATGCTTTCGGCCTTCTGGCTGAAGGAGCACGGTTCCGCGGCGCGGCCGCGCCGCGGGTTGGGCAAGGTGCTCCACCTGCTGGGCCGGCCGGTCGGCTGGGTGTGGGCGCGCTTCATCCGGCTTTGGGAGGCCGCCTTCACCGGACTGGCGAACCTGTACGCCGTGGTTCTGCGCTGGGTGCTGAAAAACTTTGTCACCCAGATGGTGGCAGTGGTAATTGCCGCGGCGGCCCTGGTGGCCGGTCTGTATCTGGCGGGCACAGGCATCATCGCCAGCGAATTTATTCCCCAGGAAGATGACGGGCAGATTAACATCACCCTGGAACTGCCCGCCGGCACCAACCTGGACGCCACCAACCGGGCCGCGGCGCTGGTAGAAAAGCTGATTGTGCAGGAGACCCCGGAGCTGGCCCGGCTGGTCACCAACGTGGGCAGTACCGCCGGGAATGTTATCAGCGCCGGCAGTGAAAAAGCCAATTCTGCCGTCTTTACCCTCAAGCTGGTTGACAAGGCCGACCGCCAGCGCAGTACCGCAGACATTGTCGAGGCTCTGCGGCCCGTGCTTCAGGCGTCTGTGCCCGATGCCAACATTACCGTAGAGCTGAACAACGCCCTGGGCGGCTCAACCGCCACCGAACTGCGGCTCATCGGCCCGGACCACAACAGGCTCATCGAGCTGGCCCGGCAGGCCGAGGACATCATCCGCGGGGTTCCCGGCGTGGTAGACATCCGCAACACCGGCGCGGAACGGTCACCGGAAACCCGCATCGTCATCGACCGGAAGCGGGCCGCAGACCTGGGCCTCTATCCGGGGCAGGTAGCCCTGGCCCTGCGCACCGCGGTCAACGGCAGCACCGTGGGCACTTTCAAACTGCCCGATACGGGCGAAGAAGTGGATATTGTGCTTCGCTTGCCGGAATCTGCCCGGCAGGATTTGCCCCGGATTATGCAGTTGCCGCTGGGGTATCTCAACGGACAGCGCATCACCCTGGGGCAGGTCGCCAGAATTGAGGACACGCTTGCCCCCGGCAGAATCGAGCGGCTCAACCGCAGTCCGTCTCTGCTCATCCGGTTTGCCGCCAGCGGTCGCGGCCAGGCCGACGTGGCTAACGATGTAGAGGCCGCCCTGCGAAGCCAGCTCGACCTGCCGCCCGGCTACGACCTGGAGTTTGTCGGCCTGACCGACATCCAGCGCGATGCCTTCAGCCAGCTTTTCTGGGCTATGGGCCTGTCGGTTCTGCTTATCTACATGCTGTTGGTGGCCCTGTACCAGAGCTGGCTCCAGCCGCTGGCAATCCTCTTCTCCCTGCCGGTGACCATTGTGGGCGCGTTTGGCGGCCTCTTGCTGACCGGCAACAGCATCAACATCATGTCCCTGCTGGGGCTGGTCATGCTCATCGGCATTGTCGCCAAGAACGCCATTCTGCTGGTGGACTACACCAACATCCTGCGGCAGGAGCACGGCTACACCGACCGGAAGGCCGCCCTGGTAGAAGCGGGCCGGGTGCGCCTGCGGCCCATCCTGATGACCGTGTTCGCCATTGTGTTCGCCCTCCTGCCCTTGCTGTTTGGACAGGGCGCGGGCGCGGAAATCCGTGCCCCGATGGCCGCAGTGCTCATCGGCGGGAACATCTCCTCTACCCTGCTGACCCTGATTCTGGTGCCGGTGATGTACAACTTCTTTGAATGGCTCAGCGCCGTGTCGCGGCAAATATACCGCCGCCTGGCCGGGATAGACGACCCTCTTAACCCGGCTCCCCAACCGGCAAGGTAAGAGAATTGTGAATTGTGAATTGTGAATGATATGGGTAAAAAGATGAAAAAACAACCTGTTTTGCTGACAATCATTCTGACCGGCTTTCTGCTGACCGCCTGTGCCGGCGCGCAGGCAGAAACCAACCTCCAGCCGCTCAATGCCGCAACCTGGCCGACTCCCAACCTGGGGACGCCCATCCCCACCCCCACGCCGTTCCCCAGAATGACTCCCCAGACAGAGGCCGCGCCGGTTGCCACCCCCACGCCTGTCCCCACCGCGGAAGCGCCGGCAGAAACACCGGACGCGGCGGTGGAAAACGTGGCCTGGCGGACGGTAGCCCTGGCCTCACCGCAGGCGGCCGAGGCCGCGCCCGCGCCGTCTGCGGCTTCTCCGCTGGCCCTGCACCCCCTGCTGACCGTGCAAACCCCGCCGCGGCAGGTCGGCCTGTACAAGGGGCCGGGAGAACCGTACGGCCGCATCGATGACCTGGTAGAGCAGACGGTCTCTCTGCTGGCAGTCGACCAGAGCCGGCAGTGGGGCCTGGTGCAGACCTCCGAAGGCCGGCTGGGCTGGCTCAAGCTGGCCGAAGCAGACATCACCGCCCCTGCCGGCGCCGCGTCGGCGGTGACGGCCTGGGTCAACAGCAACGAGGTAACGGTGCGGAACCAGCCGGGCATCTTTGGCGAGCCGGTGGGCACGCTGGCTATTCACAGCCTGGTGCTGGTGCAGGGGCTGAACGAAGGCCGCGGCTGGGCGCACGTCAGCCTGCCCACCGGCGGCGGTGAGGGCTGGTTGCCGCTGGATTTTCTGACCCTCCACGCCCAACCTGCCGGCCTGCCGGTGTACCGGCCTGAAATCGGTACGGACCAGGAAGCAAGCCGGGAGGGGGCAGAAAAAATTCAAAATTCAACCCTTAAAATTCAAAATTCCAGGATGGTGCTCCAGCTTTCCAGCGGGGGAGACATCGTGGTCATCAACCCGGACGGCTCCGGCCTGCGCTACCTGACCCGCGGCATCGACCCGGTGCTGTCGCCGGACGGGCAGACCGTGGCCTTTACCCGCTGGGAGGGCGACAACGGCTCGCTGTGGCTAATCAACATCGACGGGAGCAACGAGCGCGCTGTGCTGGGCTTTACCAAACAGCCCAAAGGCGCGGACTGGTCGCCGGACGGGAGCAAAATTGTACTGAACTTTCAGCACGAAGGCCGCCTGGAGGTCAAAACCATTTGCCACGACCTGAGCGAAGGCGAGCCTGACCCGCCGCCGGCCAATGCCTACGGCTACCTGGATGAAAACGGCAACCCCAAGGTCAAAATCGACATCAAAGGGATGACCCCCCAGGGGCCGGAAGTGGACATAGACTTCTGCTACAAACTGCCGCCCGACCCCCACTGGGCCTTGCGGGTGGTCAACGTGGCCGACGGCAGTTTTGAGGATGTGGACGGCGGCACCTATGCCTTCCGGCCCGCCTGGGACCCGGCCAATCCCTGGCGAATCGTCTCGGATGGCGGGCACGGCTTGCTGGCCGTAGACCTGAACCGCCGGACAACCTATAAGCTGACCGAAAATGTAGACGACGGCTCACCTGTATTTTCGCCGGACGGGCGCTACATTGCCCTGACGCGCGGGCGTCCCGGCGGCGGGAGTGACGGCACAGACATCTACCGCATCAACAGCGACGGGAGCGGGCGCGTCCGGCTGACGCAAACCCCGCTGTGGGCCGCGGTCCAGCCCGGCGTCCAGAGCGCCTGGCACAACGTTGCCCCGGCCTGGTCCCCCGACGGGACACAGATAGCCTTTCTGACCAACCGTACCGGTCGCTGGGAAGTGTGGGTGATGAACGCCGACGGGAGCAATCCTCACCCCATGTTTCCGGATTCGGTCAGCCAACAGCTAACCTTCAGCTACAATTTTGTGGACGAACGGGTCATTAGCTGGCGGTAGCCATCCAAAATCGGGTCAGCGCCTCGCCCCAGGGTGGGCAAAGGCAATGCCTTTGCCCACCCCACGCCCCTCTGCCAGGTGTATTTCAATTTCATGGCTCGTAGTCCCGGCATCCCCATGCCGGGCCATAGGGATGCCCCGGCTACCATAAAACAGAAACGCACGCCCCCTGTAGCCTCATTTGCTTTTCCCCCCACCTTGCTTATAATAGAACCACTTCTGATAACGCATATTTCACCGTAGAGACGCGGAGGCCGCAGAGAAAAAAGTGATTGCACTCTGTGGTGCATAAATCTTAAGCAAGCTCGTCTGCCTGGGCCATCCACCCGTACAATACGAACTCACAACCTGTCCCCGTCAGGGGGATGCGTCTCCGCCCGGACTATCTATTCGTGAATTCGTGAAAAATTCGTGGATGGCCGAGCAGTCACCCTTTTACAACTGAA
>RFJV01000339.1 GCA_003694775.1 Chloroflexota bacterium
AAACGGCTATTTTCAGGGGAGGCAATCCATTCGTGTATTCGTGTTGTATTCGCGGACGGCCAGAAACGCAAAATCCATCAAAAATTTGAAACACACCCCTGTACCGGGGCTGAATTGGCAGTCGGTTGGCCGCGGAGTATAATCAATTTTTGGTGACTGCTCAGCCGTCCACGAATTTTTCACGAATTCGCGAATAGATAGTCCGGGCGGAGATGCATCCCCCTGACGGGGACACGTTGTGATTCGTACTTGTACTGGTGAATGGCCCAGGCAGACGAGCTAGCGTAAGATTGATGCCCCACAGAGAGCGCAAAGTGACCACAATTACTTGTTTCTCTGCGGCCTCCGCGTCTCTACGGGGAAATATGCGTTATCCAGTGAATGTTCCAGACACTGCTGAGTAAATACAATCGTAACACGTAACACATAACACGTCAATCGTCAATCGTCAATCGCCAATCGTCTCACTTTTTCTGCACGAGGTGAAATCGTTGTCAGCTTCAAAACTTATTCTCATTCTCGGCGGGGCGCGCAGTGGCAAGAGCGACTATGCCGAAAAGCTGGCCGCGGAGCTGGGCGGTTCGGGGGTGCTGTACGCGGCCACAGCGGAAATCAAGGACGAAGAGATGGCCCGCCGCATCGAGGCCCATCGCCGGGCCAGACCGGCCCACTGGCGTACCGTCGAGGCGCCCCGGCGGGTGGCCGCGGCCCTGTCTGCCGTGGGCGACCTGCCGCCGGTCGTCCTGCTGGACTGCCTGACGTTGCTGGTCTCCAATATCATTCTGGCCCTGGAAGGTGAGCCGCAGGAGACCGTGGAAGCCGCGGTGTCCGCAGAAATCGACGAGCTGGTGGCGCTGGCCCGCGACCGGCAGGTCACGCTGATTGTCGTTTCCAACGAGGTGGGGCTGGGACTGGTCCCGCCCTACCCGCTGGGCCGGCTGTACCGGGACGTGCTGGGCCGGGCCAACCAGAAACTGGCCGCCCAGGCCGACCGGGTGGTCTTTATGGTGGCCGGTTTGCCGCTGGTCGTCAAAGGAGATAAGGATGCAGAGTAGCAGAAAAATGTGGGTCACGGCGGGGTATTATGCCGCCTTTATTGCCCTGGGACTGGTGCAGGCTTCGCTGGGGCCAACCCTGCCGGGTCTGGCGGCCCATACCGGCGTTGACCTGGCCGACATCAGCGCCCTGTTTCTGGCCCGCTCTGCCGGCTACCTGACCGGCGCGCTGTTCGGCGGGCGGCTGTTCGACCGCCTGCCCGGCCATCCGATGATGGCCGCGGTGCTGGTGGTTATGGCGGTCACAATGGCTCTGACGCCGCTGGTTCCGCTGTTGTGGGCCTTGATGGCTGTCCTCCTGGTTCTGGGTATGGCGGAAAGCGTGCTCGACGTGGGCGGCAACACCCTGCTGGTCTGGGTGCACGGGCGGGCGGTGGGGCCGTTTATGAATGGTCTGCACTTCTTTTTTGGGGTGGGGGCGTTTCTTTCGCCCATCATTGTGGCCCAGGCCATCCTGCTGACCGGCGGTATCACCTGGGCCTACTGGACGCTGGCTTTGCTGGTCCTGCCGATGGCTTTGTGGCTGGCTCGTCTGCCCGACCCGCCGAACGCGGCGGCCACTACCGGGGAGGCAGTGGTCGCCGGCCAGCCGGCCAGGCCGGTTCGGGCAGGCCAGCGGAACCTGGTGGCCCTGCTGGCTGTGTTTCTGTTTCTCTACGTGGGGGCGGAGGTGGGCTACGGCGGCTGGGTTTACAGCTATGCCTTGCGCCGCGGCCTCGCCGACGCGGCCACCGCGGCTTACCTGACATCCGCTTTCTGGGGCGTGTTCACCGTGGGCCGGCTGGTCGGGATACCTGCCGCCCTGCGTTTTCGCACCGGCCCGGTTCTGCTGGTCGACCTGCTGGGTGCGCTGGTCGGTGTGGCCGCGGTCTGGCTGTGGCCCGATTCCCGCCCGGTCTTGTGGCTGGGCACAATGGCCACCGGCTTTTTCCTGGCCTCCATTTTTCCCAATACGTTGGCCCTGGCGGGCGAATACCTGCACGTGACCGGGGAAATGACCGGCTGGTTTTTTGCCGGGGCCAGTCTGGGAGCGATGGCCGTGCCCTGGCTGGTGGGCCAGCTTTTTGAGGCTCTGGGGCCGCAGGCACTGCCCCTCATTCTGCTGGTCGACCTGCTGGCCGCGGTGGCGGTGCTGGCCGCGGTGATGCTCGCCGCCCGGCGAATGGGAGTCAGGCCGGTGGAAGCCAGCGGACAGGTTGTGCCGGTGGAGTAGTGGAGTCTGCCGATGATTTCTGTGTCTCTGGCCCGAAAACTGAAGGAGGCTGGTCTGGCGTGGACGCCGCAGTTGAACGATTTCTTTGCCATCCCGGACCGCGGCCTGGACGACATTATTTTTGTAGTCAGCAATATGACGGTGATGGTCGAGGAAATCCGCGGCCAGAAGGTGATGACGTTTCAGGGCGCGGTGGAATGGGCGCTGGATTACATTCTGACTGCGGAACTCATCTGGCTCCCCACCGAAACCCAACTGCGGGAACTGCTGGAGCAGCGTCTGGTTGGCGAGCCACCGCCGGCCCTGGTGCTGACCAGCACCGAGGACGGCTACCGCTGTCAGATACATTACCGCGGGCAAACGCTGGTCTTTGAAGGTTTTGGCGTTAGCGAGGTGTACGGCGAGGCCCTGCTCTATTTGATGCGCCGGTAGTAAGGCTTCCGCCTTCCGCCTTCATCCTTCATCCTTTTCATACAGGACCACGTGGAGCGTGCCGGGGCCGTGGACGCCGAGGGTGAGCACCATTTCGATGTCGCCGGTGCGGCTGGGGCCGGCAATGAAGACCAGGTTGCTCCCGTCCGCGGCCGCGGTGGGGTTTTGGGCCAGAAAGGCCGGCAGGGAGGGATACAGCCGCGATACGGGCAGAATGGCGATATGCACCGGCGGCAACAGCGACGCCAGCCGGCCCTGTCCCGGCCCGCTGACAAGCGCCAGCGCGCCGGTATCGGCCAGACCCGCCTCTGCGCCGGTCAGCCCCACCCGGATGGGGTCCAGTTGGGCCAGCTTTTCGGCCCGGGCCTGGGGGTCTGAGGGAAGCACGCCGTCTTCAATCTGGATACCGGCCTCCGAAAGGGCGGCAGTCAGACCGGGGAGGGCAAGACCGGCTTCGTCCCAGGCCAGCACCCGGTCGGCGTGCTCGCGGCGCAGGAGCGCCAGCACCGTTTCGATTGCTTCGGTGGGGGAAGACATTACGTGCACGTGGCCCGACAGGGCTTCCAGCTCCTGCCGGAACTGCTCCACCAGCCGGGCCGGCGGCAGGTCAGCGGCAAAGGTGTAGCCGGTAAAAGAGCCGGGATGGGAAGCCGCCGCGCCGGGCAGGACGGCACGGGGCAGATTTTGCCGGATGCGCTGTAAGAACTGGTCCCGGTTCACGGTGTTCTCCTCTCGTTCCACTGGTCGGTGAAGGATTTGGGGGCCAGGGCGGGAAAATCCCGGTGGTCGGTCCAGGCGGCCAGCGGGCCGGGCAGACGGCGCACCCAGCCGTCGCCGGCCAGCCGGCGAGTGGCCCAGCCGCCCAGCCGTCCCCCCAGACGGAACAGCCAGGGCCGGGTGGCCGCCAGCCGGTAGAGCTTCAGCCCGACTTTCAGCCACCAGGGCGACTGTCCGGCCTGGACGGTTTCCTGCCGCAGTTTCAGCAGGAGGCGCGGGATGTCAATCCGCACCGGGCAGACCTCGCGGCAGGCGGCGCACAGACTGCTGGCGTGCGGCAGGTCGCCCCACTGCCGGATACCAAACAGCCCCGGCGTCACCACCGACCCGATGGGGCCGGGATACACACTACCGTAGGCGTGCCCGCCGATTTCGTGGTACACCGGGCAGGCATTGAGACAGGCCCCACAGCGGATGCAGTACAGGATTTCGGCCAGCTCACTGCCCAGCAGTTTGACCCGCCCGTTATCCACCAGCACCACGTGCAGTTCCTCCGGCCCGTCCGGCTCGTCTTCGCGGCGGGGGCCGGTGATGATGTTGGTGTACACGCTGAGCTTCTGGCCGGTGGCGTGCCGGGCCAGAAGCTGGAGCATCACGCCCAGGTCTTCAACCGCAGGCACCAGCCGTTCGATGCCCATCAGGGCCACGTGGATGGGCGGCAGGGTGGTGGTCAGCCGGCCGTTGCCCTCGTTCGTCACCAGACAGATACTGCCGGTTTCGGCCACCCCAAAATTCACCCCGCTGATGCCCATATCGGCCTGCATAAAATCCGCCCGCAGAACGCGGCGGGCCAGGGCCGTCATATGGGGTACGTCCGACAGGTCGTTATCCGTGGCATTGAGCTTCTGCCGGAAAAGTTCGGCCACGTCCCGGCGGGAGCGGTGAATCACCGGGGCAATGATGTGAGACGGCTTTTCGTTTGCCAGCTGGATGATGAACTCTCCCAGGTCGGTTTCTCTGACCTGCACACCGATGGCTTGTAAGGCGTGGTTGATTTCCAGTTCTTCGCTGACCATCGATTTGGACTTGACCACCCGCTTGACCCCCCGCGCCCGCGCCAGCTCTACCACGTAGCGGTTGGCGTCGGCGGCGTCGGCGGCCCAGTAAACGTGACCGCCGCGGCGTTCTACTTCTGCGGCAAAGCGGGCCAGGTATTCATCCAGGTGGGCGATGGTGTGGCCGCGGATGCGGCGGGCGTGGTCGCGCAGGGCGTCGCCTTCCGGCAGGGCAGACATCTGGCGGACCCGCCCGGCGATAAACCGTTCGGTGGCCGCGTGGACTGCCTCCCGGAGCCGGGTGTCGCCCAGCGCGGTTTCTACCCGGTCGTAAAACGTCACATTGGGCGGTTGGCTCATTGTTCTGCCTCCGGCGGCTCGCCGCGCAGGAGTTCGGCGATATGTTTGACCTGCACCCGGCTGTTGCGGCGGCGCAGGCCGCCGGCAATATGCATCAGACAGCTTACGTCGGTAGCGGTGACCACGTCTGCGCCGCTGGCCTCGATGCAGTCCAGCTTGCGCTGGAGCATTGCCCCGGAGATGTCGTCCATTTTGACGGCAAACAGGCCGCCAAAACCACAGCAGACATCCGCCTCCGGCAGGTCGACCAGCTCCAGCCCGTCTGCATTTTCCAGCAGTTGGCGCGGCTGGCGGTACACTCCCAGCCCGCGCAGACCGTGGCAGGAGGCGTGGTAAGCCACCCTCCCCGACCCGCGGCCCGGCAGACCGGTGACACCGAGAATGTCAACCAGAAACTGGCTGAACTCATAGGTGCGGGCGGCCACGTCGGCGGCTCTGGCCGCGTAGCCGGGGTCATCGGCGAGCAGTTCCGGGAAGTGATGGACAATCATATCGGCACAGGAGCCGGAAGGGACAACGATGGGCGCGTCGCTCCGGGAGAGCAGGTCAACGGTGTGGCGGGCCATTGCCCGCGCCTCGTCCCGGAAGCCGCCGTTGAAGGCCGGCTGTCCACAGCAGGTTTGCCCCTGGGGAAATTCAACGGTCAGCCCCAGGCTTTCCAGGATGTCCACCGCGGCAAATCCCACATCCGGAAAGATGTGGTCTACCAGACAGGTGACGAACAGTTGGACTTTTTGAGTTTTGAGTTTTTTATCCGGCATCGCAACGCTTCATAATAAGGTTATAAGGTCGGCACACTTGTTCTGGCAGGGTTGAGTCTGCTTTTTAAGTGCTTTTCAATGGTGGCGGTCCACAGCCTTGCATCTGGCAACCCGACTTTGCCTGGGCCGGTTGGGGGGTGTAGAATGGGGCAAAAACTGGAGAGGTTCCCGGAATGAACAATCTGACCCCGGCCCAAAAAACACCCCAGAATATTGAGGTTGATATTCGCCAGCGGGAAGTCCGTATTACCTGGCAGGATGGGGTACAGCACACCTTTACCTTTGATGACCTGCGCCGGATATGTCCCTGCGCGGTGTGCAATGAGCTTCGCCGCAGTGATGACCCTCTGCGTATTTTAACCCCCGACCAGCAAGTCGTCAATGCCGATTTACTGCCGGCGCGCCCGGTGGAAATGGTCGGCAACTACGGCCTGCAGTTCTTCTGGCAGGACGGGCACAACAGCGGTATCTACGCTTTTGATTACCTCCGGCAGATGGGAGACGGTCAGGAGACCGGGTAGTTTTCCTTCTGGGTATGCCGCCAGAAACGGTACGACAGCACCAGCAGGGTCACAACGGTGATGGGGATGACAAAGGTCATCATCACCAGGTTAAACGGCCCCAGAGCATCGTGGTGGGTGGCATTGAGGTACAGATACAGGTTGTAGGCCGCGTAGTAGCCCAGAAAGAGCAGTCCCTCCCAGCGGTTGATGCTGTAGCCGATGAAGAAAAT
>RFJV01000340.1 GCA_003694775.1 Chloroflexota bacterium
GATGCATAGCATACTGCAACCGGTCGGAAGACCCGGCATCCAGACCGCTGGATGTCATCAACTTCTACGCCCTGCTGAGGGGCATCAGCAACGGGGAGGCAATCCGGGAACTGGCGCGCCAGATAGGAGCAGAGAATGCTAAGTCCTGAGCAGAAATACGGCCTGAGAGGTGAAATCTGGGTGGCCCGGAAGCTGGAGCAGTTAGGCTATGACGTGAAGATGCTGAGAGACTTCAACGCAGATTATGACCTGCTGGTCGATGGCCTGGTCAAGGTCGAGGTCAAGACGGCCAGGAAGAAGCTGTACCGGAAGCGAGGTGATAAATTCCGCTACCGCTGGCAGTTCAAGACGGCGAATTTTTATCCACGCGAGGAGATGGCCATCGTCTTTCTGTGCGAAACCTTTACCGGGTTCTTCCCCTTCGTCACATTCGGCTCACTTGTGAAAGGCAGATTGACGGTCCAGGTAACGAGCGCTCCGGTCTACTACCGGGGTTGGCTAGCCCCGTGGCGCGACGCCTGGTGGGTCATCGACCGGGTAAAGCAGTATGCCTTGAAGTCATCCCCACAGCTTGAATTTGCCTGGATATAGCCAATGCAGGACATCGACACGGTCCCCGCAGTGGGGACAAAAAGTACTGCACCGGCCAGGCCTGGTGTCCCCACTGAGAGCCAATTTGTGGGGACACCAGGCGCAACCGGCGAGCTGGAGACTGTCCCCACAAGTGTGGGGACAAAAATCAATCCCCTAGGTAGTACATGCGAAATTACGCGCCGCTTTCGGAATTTCGTCCATTTCTGGCGCGAAAATCCCAGGATTGCCCGGTTCGCCCTTCAGACAGAAGCCAGGTCACTTTTACCAGGACACCGGGTCCGGAACTGCATCCGGGCCAGGGTAGACAACAGGAGGCCGGTAGATGTTTACCACGTGCCGCACCTGCTTTCGGCGCATTACGGCAACCTGCAAACCTGCGGCTCCGTGTGGGTTTGCCCGGTCTGCGCCAGCAAGATTGCTTCCCGGCGCCGAACGGATGACCTGACACCGGGAGTGGAAAACTGGACGGGGCAGGGGAATATGGTCTTTCTGGCAACCTTCACAATGCAACATCTGGCGGGTGATACCTGCTCCGAAGTGCTGGAAGCAATAACCAATGCCCATTCTGAATTTTGGCGGTTCAGGGCGGGCAGGCGGATAAAGCAGGTTTACGGCATAGCGGGCAAGGTGCGAAGTCTGGAAGTGACGTACGGTCAAAACGGCTGGCACTGGCATTACCACGTCCTGCTTTTCGTCCGGGACAAGTTGAGCTTGTCCCAGGTAGAGGACATGCACCAGGAGATGGCGGAGCACTGGCAGTATGTGGTCAGCCGGTCCGGGAAGTTCGCCGACAGTGTGCACGGCTTCGACCTGCGCCATTCTGACCGGCAGGTCGTAGATTACGTGTCCAAATACGGTTCAGAGGGTGAGGGCAAAATAGACACCTGGACTGAGGCCCACGAACTGGCAATGTCAACCGTGAAGCGGTCGGCCAGGGGCGGCCTGACGCCCTTCCAGATTCTGGGTTTGTCTTTGGCTGGCGAGGAGAGAGCGGGCCAGCTTTTTCTGGAGTACGTCGAAGCGGTGAAGGGTAAAAAGCAACTGCACTGGTCGAAAGGACTGCGCAAGGCGGTTGGTCTCCTGGACGAGAAAACGGACGAGGAGATAGCCACAGAGCAGGAGGAGCACGCATATTTACTGGCCCAGCTTGACCGGGAGCACTGGCGTCTTATCGTTGAAAATGCCGCCCGCGGGGAACTGCTGAAAGTGGCCTCCCTGGGCGACCAGGAGGCCCTGAGAGAGTTTTTATCGGACTTTGGTATCAATGCCTATTATCCGGAGGTGTAGCGATGGATGAGGTCAAAAAAAAGCTGTTCAGGGTGATGAAAGTCCTTGAGGAAACAGAACGGCGAATAGAGATTATTCGCCAGAAGATGGACGAACTGGAGCAGGCCGGAATGACATCGGCCCGGCTCCACTGGCGCAAGGACCGCAGAGGGGAGCCAAAAATCCTGGAGCTTCTTCACTCTACCCGGTCGGAATATTACCGCCAGAACGGACGCCGGCGTCAATATGTCGGCACTGATGATGTCGCCATTGCCGAAGCCCGGCAGAAGGTGGAGCGGTACAGACTGCACCAAAAGCTGAATAGGCAGAGAAAAAAGCTGGAGAGAAAATCGCAGGAAATTCGGCGGGCGATAGACAGCCTGGAGATGCTGACGTTCGAGTACAGACAGCAACCTTTGGGGACAGTGGGGACAGGATTTTCAGAGAAAAACGGCTCAATGTCACCAGAATTGACCGATGTCACCACAAAAATGGTGTCCCCACAAGATATGTCCCCACAAGATGTCTTGGAGTACTTCTCTCGTTCGCCGGTGCTGGCCGGTTTGGTGGATGACCTGAAAGATTGTCCGGCATTCAGGGATGGATGAGATTTTACGCTATCTGCGGGTTATCTGCCGTCTTCTGGAGAATTTGGAGACGCCAGAGCCTGGAAACAGACGATACGGCCGTATTTACGGGCCGGAGCAGTTAATTCGGCTCCGGGTGAATATCTGGGTTGCCCCGCTGTATCCCACGTTCGGGGAGGACTATTTCAACCCGGTGCAGAAGGTGAGGGGCAAGTCTGTGCGCCTGAAGCTGGCCCGGTTGCTGGAGGATGAAATTTTTGAAATTCTGGTCGGGTACAAGGTGAAGGTCAGGATTGACAACGAGCTTGACAATAAATAACCTGGGGTGATAGAATTACCCCAGGTTAATTTTTACTTCGCAAAATATCTCCTTTGCAGAACGTTTGTTCACAAAGGTTAGAAAATTTTTTAGAGCAAGCTAAAGCCTGGATGAGATTCTCCGGGCTTTATCATTTTCCCATCCAGGAATATTTTTTCACCATCCACCCTGAATGATATAGCTTTTTCCCCATTGCTGACAATCCCTTCCCTGGGGTTTGTGAACTCTATTTTTATGTCTTCGACCGCAAAAAACATCAGTTTGATTGATGCCTCAATGAATTCTCTTTGAAGAGTTTTTTTCCTTTGGCGAATTTTTAACACTTGTTCGTAAAGCATTTTTTCACCCTAACAGTTTATTGTGAAATTCCTGGTATAAAGGTGCACAATTCCAGACGCAGAGTTGACATGTAACCTAATCCCCTTGTAGTTTACGCCCGGTTCTGTTGCCACGGTGAATGGTGTCCAGCTTGGCATATTCGCTGTTCCATTCGATGATAGAATATAGAGACTATCATCATTCCTGGTAAGTGAAACAGAATAGCTTACATAGGTACTGGTCCTTAGTTCAAAACTGACATCAACCCCAACCCCGCCGATGAAGTTAATGTCTTTTACGGCGATGCAATAGCAATTCTCGCTGTTGTCATTGCAGGTCTTGAAGATGTCTATTTCCGTGCCGTCTGGTGAGACGGTAAAATCTCCCCCGATGCTGGTTTTATATGTCCCGTTGAAGTCCACTACCCCGCAGTTTTGTTCATTGCACGCACTGCAATCATAAGACGGCACATAGCCATCGAGCTGGGCTTCAAGCGAATCATCCCGCTTGAAAAACAGGTGCGCCAGGTAGTTTGCCTTGACCGCGGCCCGCAGGAGCAGGATAGAGCCTGTCCCGGCCCCGCCCTGC
>RFJV01000341.1 GCA_003694775.1 Chloroflexota bacterium
CACTCTGGCGGCCCGAACGGTGCACAATCCTACCTGGCCGCGAGCCTCTGCCCGGCGTTCCGGCCTCATCTCCCGGCAGGTCCAGGACGGTACGTTTGTGGAAGTTTCGGTGAGCGACACGGGGCCGGGAATTCCCGCAGACCAGTTGGAGCGGGTTTTTGAGCGGTTTTACCAGGTAGACAAAAGCCGCAAACGCCGCGGCGGCGGGGCCGGGCTGGGGCTGGCAATCAGCAAGGAAATTGTCGACGCGCACGGCGGGTTCATCCGGGTGGAGAGCCTGCCGGGACAGGGGGCTGTATTCAGGGTGTTTTTGCCCGCGACCGGGGATGAGGTGGATACGGTTCTGTCTCCCCGACGGCGGGCGTAGTCTGCCGCCAGAAGTCCCAGTCGTCCGGGGTGTCCAGGTCGAAGGCAAAGCCGGGGGCACGGAAAACCACCGGCTCAATCCCCGCTTTTTTCAACGCCTCACAATGACGGGCAAAACTGCCCGGCCCAAACAGCACAGGCACAACATCCGGTGGGCGCAGGAGGAGGGCATTGGTGCCATCCTCACGGCGGCAGGGCGCAATGACCGCGGCTGGCGCCGGACCGGCCTGCCTGACCAGCGCCTGCAGGTCTGCCGCGGCCAGACGGGGCAGGTCGGCGGGCAGAATCAGGGCCGTATCGTGGCCGCGGGCCAGTGCCCAGGCGACAGCCTGCCGGAGGGCGGCGTTCAGGTCTGTGCCGGTTTCGACCAGCGCCCAGGCATCCAGCTCTTTTGCCAGCCGGCGGGCCGCCGGGTCGCGGGAAATCACCGCCACCGGGCCGACCTGCCGGGCCAGGCGAACAGTCCGCGCCAGCAGACTGCGGCTCAGGCCGGCCCGCCGGGAGTCAGACAGAACGGCAGAGAGCCGGCTTTTGGCCTGGGCAAACGGCTTGGCCGGGATGATGACCACCATCAGCGCACTCCCAGCTCCGCGGGGGGACGCCCGTCCCACTCCGGCGGGATAGGCAGGCCGAGGGCGTACAGAGCCGCGGCCGCGGTATCGTAAGTGTGCAGAGGCGGAGAGAGAACCAATCCGGCAGGAATACCCGGCCCCACAGCCAGCCAGGGGATGCGGGTCTCTTCGGGCGTGTCGCCGCCGTGTCCCGTGCCGGTGCCGCCGTGGTCGGAGGTGACTATCAGCAGGGTGTCGGACAGGTCGAGGGCATCTGCTATTTGCCCAATCAGCGTGTCAACATGGGAAACCGTTTGAAGCTGGGGAAGCGACATCCAGCCACTGCTGTGACCGACCGCGTCGGTGTCGGGGAAGTGGATGAACAGGACGGCTGGCGGTTCCCCCTGAAGGAGTTCCAGGGCCTTGGCCGCCACCTCGTCATCCCTGGAGCCGGCGAAAATGTAGCTGTCCACGGAGCCGGGGAGCACCAGATGCTCCAGCTTGGGTTTGCCGACCACCATCGCCGTACTGAGGCCAGCATCGTGGGCCACACTGAACAGGGTGGGGCCGTTGATTTTACCCAGTTCGGGGCGGAAGTCGTTCCAGTAGATGCCGTGCTTTTCCGGGGTCATTCCGCCCAGCATTGAGGCGTGGCTGACCAGGGTGACGCTGGGCAGAACGGTGCGGGCGTCGGCGGTGTACGCACCCTGACTGCGCAGGCGGTCCAGAGTTGGGGTGTGGGTCTGGTCCAGGGCGTCCGGGCGCAGGCCATCCACGCTGATGATGACCACCCGGCGGGTCACCGGAGCCGGGGGCAGGGGCGTGGGTGTAGAGGGTACAGGGGTCGGCGAGGGCGGGTCGGTGGGGACGAGCGTGGGGGTGGGCGTGCGGGTCGGTGAAGGCAGGTAAGCCTCGATGACGCGGGTGGCGGTGGGCGTGGGCGGTACGGGTTCGGCGGCAGTCGGCAGGAGCAGGTCGCCCGGCGCGGCCTGGCGGGGCGGCTGGGAGATATTGCCCGGCTGTACCAGCAAGTTACAGCCGAGGGTGGAGACCAGCAGAATCAAAACCAGCGCCAGGCGGCGGGTGGAGGAAGAAAAGGCGGCCATCATCAACCGATTTTTAGCTGGAGTTCAACCTGCCCACAGCGGATGCGGTCGCCGTCTTTGAACACAACAAGCTGGTGAGGGGCGATTTTGATGCCGTTGAGGAAGGTTCCGTTGGTGCTGGCCAGGTCTTCCAGGAACCATTGGCCGTCCTGAAACAGCAGACGGGCGTGCCGGCGGGAGACGCCAGCCTTACTGCCGCCGTATGGCCCCAGGTCGATATCGGGGATGTTGTCCTTGTAGGCCCGGCCAATGACCAGCTCCGAGCGGTGGGAGTGCACAATTTCCAGGCCGCTGGCCACGATTTTGAGGCGGATTTTGGGCGGCCCGGCGACCACGTGGGAAGTCTCTGCGCGGCGAGCCGGTGGGCCGGCCTGGGCCTCCCGGCGAAGCTGGCGCTCTGTTTCGCGCAGAACGCGGGCAAATTCGTCCATTGTCTGGTAGCGGTCGTCGGGGTGCTGGGCCAGGGCCTTGTCCAGAATGGGGACAAAAACGGGCGGTACGTTGGGATTGGCTTCCAGCAGGGGCAGGGGCGGGTCGGTCAGGCGGGCCATCAGGAAGTCGAAGGCGGTTTCTCCTTCGAACGGCAGGCGGCCGGTCAGCAGTTCGTACAGGACAATGCCGAGGGAGTAGATATCGACGCGGGCGTCGATGCCGCCCTCCTGGATTTGCTCCGGCGCGGCGTAGGCCATTGTGCCCAGCACCTGTCCGGGGACGGTCAGATTGGGACGGGAGGAATGCTCCATTTTTGCCAGGCCAAAATCGGCCAGCAGGGGCCAGTCCTCCTGGGGCATCAGGATGTTGGCCGGTTTGATGTCGCGATGGATGACCCCCCGTTCGTGGGCAAAGGCCAGGGCATCGGCGACGGGGATGACCACGGTCAGGGCCTGCTCCCAGGTAAAGGGCTTGTCGGGCTTGATGCGGTCTTTGAGCGACCCGCCGGGGACGTATTCCATCACAATGTAGGCCCAGCTCTGCTCTTCTCCGTAGCCGTAGATGGTCAGGATGTTGCGGTGGCGCAAGGCGGCAATGGCCCGCGCCTCCTGGCGGAAGCGGGCCAGCAGGACTTCTTCGGCGTTTTCACCGGAAGGCAGGGGCACTACCTTGATGGCTACCCAGCGGGCCAGCGTTTCGTCGTACCCCTTGTAGATGCTAGCCATCCCCCCCGTACCGACGAGGGACTCCAGCTTGTAACCGCCAATATACTGCCCGATGAGGTCTTCACCGGGTTGGGCGGGTTGGTGTACGGTCATTGATGACGCTCCATATCAAGGTAGCAAGGTAGCAAGGTAGCAAAGTAGCAGGTTGCAGGTAGCAAAGTAGCAGGTAGCAGAGTAGCAGGTTGCAGATTGCAGGTTGCGGGTTTGCAGGTTGCAAGAAAATTATAACATAATTGCTCGACAAAACAAAGCGGGGCAGTCAGCGGGAGGTGAGGGGCCAGGTGCGGAAGAAGAACCACTCGCCGTAGGCCACGTCGGCGCGGGAGGGGGGGATGCCCAGCTTGGTGATGTCCATCCGGGAGAGGGCATACAGACAGCCGCCGGTGGGGTCGTCATTGGACTGGATGACCTGCCGGGCCAGGGCAATGAACTCCGGACGGGGCTGGATGTCGGCGCGGTAGCCAAAGAAGCCGTGCGACACCACGGCATAGGTGTCGCCGTAGCCCTCGTGGAGCAGACGATTCTTGGCAACCCAGCCGACCATGTAGGCGGCCTGCAAATCGCCGGGAGATTCGCCCTGCATGATGCGGGCCAGGTCAATCACGGACAGGCTTTTTTGGGGGCCATAAACCAGCCGGGGGAAGCCGGCACTGTTCGGCGGACGAGGGGTGTAAAGAGGCGTGGGAACCAGTCCCAGAGCCACGTTGGTGGGCGTTGGAGTGGGGACGACGGTCTGCGGCGGGGTGGGCGTCCAGGTAGGGGGGAGGAGGAATTCCGGGGTGGCGGTCGCCGGGATGGGAACGGGGTGGGCCGCCAGCCGCGAGGCAGGCCGCACCGCCAGCAGAAACAGGCTGACCAGCACCACAAATCCGGTAAAGCCCAGCAGGGCGGCGGCGAGAACGACCTGTTCCGGCTGGAGACCGCGCTTATTCACCCACCACCCCCAGGCGGACGCCGTTCAGTGCGGCAGGATGGAACCAGGCCGCCTGCCGGTTGAACCAGGGATGGTTGGGCGAGAGGTTGAAACGGGTACGGGCCTCTTTCAAGCTATCGGCGGCGAGGAGGTAGGCGCAGGGAGAGGGGCCAAACCGGGCCAGCCGTTCCGCAAGCCAGGGGTGACCGTCCAGCGGCGCGGCCAG
>RFJV01000342.1 GCA_003694775.1 Chloroflexota bacterium
CCAACTCTCCAACTCTCCAACTCACTAACTCTCAAACTCCCTAACTCTCAAACTCTTTAACTCCCTAACTCACCAACTCACCAACTCATTAAGGAGTACCGCAATGCCCGAAAACATCCTGGTCTGCACGGCCTGGCCTTATGCCAATGGCGACCTGCACATCGGTCATCTGGCGGGGGCATACCTGCCTCCGGATATCTTTGCCCGGTATCATCGCCTGAAAGGGAACAATGTCCTGATGGTGTCCGGCTCCGACTCCCACGGTACGCCTATCACCATCCGGGCCGACGCCGAAGGTATCTCCCCTCGCGAGCTGTTCGAGCGGTATCATCTGCGCTTTCTGGAAACATTCCAGCAAATTGGCGTGTCTTACGACCTGTTCACCCATACCGATACCGAAAATCACTACCGGGTGGCGCAGGATATTTTTACCGCCTGTCTGAACAACGGCTACCTGTACCGGAAAACGGAACAGCAGTTTTTCTCCGAAACCGAGGGCCGCTTCCTGCCCGACCGCTACATTGAAGGAACCTGCCCCCACTGCGGCTACGACGGCGCCCGCGGCGACCAGTGCGACAACTGCAAAAAACTGCTGGAGCCGACCGACCTGATTAACCCCCGCAGTAAAACCGATGGCTCCACGCCGGTTCTGCGCGAAACGGAGCATTTTTACCTGGACCTGCCCAAACTCAGCGACCAGATTCTGGCCTACCTCAGTGAAAACAAAGAGCACTGGCGCCCGCAGGTCATCAACTTCAGCCTGCAGTATGTGAAGGACGGGCTGAAAGGCCGGCCTATCACCCGCGACATCGACTGGGGCATTCCCATTCCCCTGGAAGGCTACCCGGAAAAACGGCTCTACGTCTGGTTCGAGGCGGTCATCGGCTACTTCAGCGCCAGCATCGAATGGGCCAGAAATCAGGGCCGGCCCGAACAGTGGAAAGATTGGTGGTACGACCCGGCGGCTAAAACCTACTACTTCATCGGCAAGGACAACATCCCCTTCCACACCGTCATCTGGCCGGCAGAACTCATCGCCACCGGACGCCGCCTGTACGAGGACGACCCGGCCAAACAGCTCAACCTGCCCTACGACGTACCGGCCAACGAGTACCTGAATATGGAAGGCAAAAAGCTCAGCACCAGCCGCAACTGGGCCATCTGGGCCCCCGACCTGCTGGAACGGTACGACCCGGACCCCATTCGTTTCTACCTGACCGTGATTGCGCCCGAAACCCGCGACACCGACTTTACTTTTGAGGACTTCATCCGCCGCAACAACGATGAGCTTGTGGCCGCCTGGGGCAACCTGGTCAACCGGGTGCTGGGCTTTGCCTACAAGCGGTTCGACGGAAAAGTCCCCCCTATCGGCCCCGCCGGTCTCGACGAGGCCGACCGCCAGATTCTGGCCGAAGTGGAAGCCGGCTTTGAAACCGTGGGCGACCTGCTGGCCGCGGTCAGGCTGAAGGCCGCCCTGGAAGAAGTGATGCGTCTGACCCGCGCCGCCAACGTGTATCTGGACGGCAAGGCCC
The DNA here is from genome assembly GCA_003694775.1 of Chloroflexota bacterium. Lineage (GTDB taxonomy): Bacteria > Chloroflexota > Anaerolineae > 4572-78 > J111 > J111. The sequence continues at coordinate 1,533 of RFJV01000342.1, forward strand.
CCTGGCACCAAATCAAGGAAGACCCGGCCGCGGCGGGCACGTCCATTTACGTGGCTCTGCGGGTGATTGATAATCTCAAAATCCTGTTTGCTCCGTTCCTGCCGTTTACCTGCCAGAAACTGCACGAGTACCTGGGGTACGACGGCCAGCTTTTTGGCCGCCAGTACACCCAGACCTTTACCGAAACCGAACGCACCCACGTGGCTCTGTGCTACGACCACAGCCAGGCCGTGGGCCGCTGGGAGCCAGGCCGCCTGCCCGAAGGCCAGCCCCTGCGCAAACCCGCCCCGCTGTTCAAAAAGCTGGAGCCAGAACTGGCCGAACAGGAAATCGCCCGGCTGTTGGAAGCCTAGAAAGGGTATTCTGTGCCGATAAATACCTACACCGACGCCCTGACCTATTTTTACAGCTACGCCCACTTTAACCCGGCAGACACGTCGAACTGGAGCCTGGACCGGATGCGCGGCCTGCTGGCCCGGCTGGGCGACCCGGAAAAGAAATTTCCGTCCATCCTGATTGCCGGCACCAAAGGCAAAGGCTCCACCGCGGCCATCACCGAGAGCATTTTCCGGGCCGCCGGCTACAAAACCGGCTTGTACACCTCGCCGCACCTGCACTCCTTCCGGGAGCGAATCCGCATCAACGGCGAACTGATTGCCGAGGAGCATGTGGTCGACCTGGCCCGCCGGCTTAAACCGTTCTTTGAAGAAACACCCGGCCTGACTGCCTTTGAGCTGATTACCGCTGTGGCCTTTACCGCCTTTGCCGAAGCCGGCGTCGACGTGGCGGTCGTCGAGGTGGGCCTGGGCGGACGGCTGGACGCCACCAATGCCCTGGACCCCACCATCGCCGTTATCACTTCCATCAGCTACGACCATATGCAGATTCTGGGCAACACCCTGGGCCTGATTGCCCGCGAAAAGGCCGGTATCATCCGGCCCGGCGCGCTGGTTGTCAGTGCGCCGCAGTACCGGGAGGCCATGCAGGTGATAGAAGAGGTCTGCACGGAAAAGGCGGCCCGGCTGGTAGTGGTCAACCACCACTGGAACTGGAACATCGGCCAGTGCACCAACCTGGACGGACAGCCCTTTACCGTAGACGGACACACCTACTGGCTTTCCCTGCTGGGCGAGCATCAGGTGGTCAACGCCATTACGGCTCTGGCCGCGCTGGACGGGTTTGAGGAGCGAACCGGTCTTTCGGTGCCGGAGGAGGCCCGCAAGCAGGGCATTGCCTCGGTGCAGTGGCCGGGACGGCTGGAAATCCTGTCTCGCCGGCCATTTCTGGTGCTCGACAGTGCCATGAACGGCGATTCCGCAGACAAGCTGGCCCGCGCCCTTAAAAAATGCTTTGGCCGGGAAACGGCCACATTTATTTTCGGAGCCTCGGCTGACCACCCGATTTACGATATGCTCCACGTATTCCTGCCGATGTCCGAGCGGATGATTGTCACCGCGGCCCACCACCCGCGCGCCGCCAGGCCGGAAGCACTGGTCCAGACCGCCACCGAACTGGGCGGGAATGTAGCCGCCGCTCCCGATGGCGCCGCGGCCCTGGAAATGGCCCTGGAAAACGCCGCCCCCGACGACCTGATTTGCGTCGCCGGTTCTCTGTTCCTGGTGGCCGATGTGCGCGAGGCCTGGATGAAAAAAATGCACCTGCCCTTACCCCCCATCGACCCGATGGTGGTTTCAACTTAAATTTTTCTGCTGGAGAGAGATTGCCGTTTATGGATTTTTTTGAAAGCGACCTCCTGAATATGGATGATTTTGACGATTTCGACGACGAAATAACCGAGCTTGAACTGCCTCTGCTGGCAATTCGGGATACGGTTGTTTTTCCGCGTATGCTGACCCCCCTGTTTGTGGGCCGCGACCGCTCCCTGCTGGCCCTGGAAGCCGCCATCACCGAGAGCAGTCAGATTGTGGTGGTCACCCAGAAAGATGCAATAGTGGAAGAACCCGGTCTGGACGACCTGTACTCCATCGGAACGCTGGCCGTGGTGGGCCGGATGCTCCGTATGCCGGAAGGCGGCACCAACATCCTGGTGCAGGGCTACCAGCGGGTCGAAGTGCTGGGCTTGACCCAGGACGACCCGTACCCGCGTGTCCTGGTCCGGCGACTGCCGGAGGCGGTGGAGCAGAACGCCTCGCTGGAGGCGCTTCGCCGGGCCGTACTGACCATGTTCGAGAAGTGCGTCCACCTGAACCGCAACCTGCCGGAAGACGCCTACGTGGCGGCAATGAATATCGACGACCCCGGCTGGCTGGCCGACATGATTGCCTCGGTCATGGAGTTCGACGTGCCCCAGCGCCAACAGCTTCTGGAAACGGTTGACCCGTCGGAGCGGTTACAGCGCTTGAGTGTGATGCTGGCTCAGGAACTGGATGTGCTGGAGCTGGAAACCCAGATTCAGACCAAGGTTCAGGAAGAGGTAGACAAGGGCCAGCGGGAATATTTTTTGCGCGAGCAGATGCGCATTATCCAGGGCGAACTGGGCGAACTGGACAGCCAGCTGGCCGAAATCAACGAACTGCGCGAGAAGCTGGAAAACAGCAACCTGCCGGACGAAGTGCGGGCCAAGGCCGAAAAGGAGCTTTCCCGCCTGTCGATAATGCCGCCCGCCGCGCCGGAGGTGGGCATCATCCGTACCTACCTGGACTGGTTGCTGGAACTGCCCTGGACTGAGGCCACCGAGGACAGCACCGATATCCAGCAGGTCGCCAGGGCGCTGGATGAAAATCATTACGGCATTGCCAGGGCTAAAGAACGTATTCTGGAATACATTGCCGTCCGCCAGCGGGCCGGCGACAAGATGCGCAGTCCCATCCTCTGTTTTGTGGGACCGCCCGGAACTGGCAAAACCTCGCTGGGCCGGTCTATTGCCGAGGCCCTGGGCCGCAAGTTCATCCGCATCAGCCTGGGCGGCATCCACGATGAGGCCGAAATCCGCGGCCACCGGCGAACGTACATCGGGGCAATGCCGGGCCGCATCATCCAGAGTATGCGCCGGGCCGGGGTGGTCAACCCGCTGTTTATGCTGGACGAAATCGACAAAATCGGAGCCGATTTTCGGGGCGACCCCAGCGCGGCCTTGCTGGAAGCGCTGGACCCGGAGCAGAACAACAGCTTTTCCGACCACTACCTGGAACTGCCGTACGACCTTTCAAAGGTGTTCTTTATCACGACGGCCAACGTTCTGTACACCATTCCTTCGGCCCTGCGCGACCGGATGGAAGTTATCGAATTTTCCGGCTACATCGAGGAAGAGAAGCTGGCCATTGCCCGGCAGTTCTTGATTCCGCGCCAGCTTGAACAGCACGGGCTGGAGCAGGTCAACCTGAACATCACCGACAGCGCGCTGAAAGGCATCATCCGTGAATACACCTACGAGGCCGGCGTTCGCAACCTGGAGCGGGAAATCGGCCAGATTTGCCGCAAGGTGACCCGCCGCCTGGCCGAAGGAAAAGCCGCCCCGCAGGTGATTACCCGCCAGTCTCTGCACAAATACCTGGGACCGCCCCGCTTCAGCGAACAACTGCTGGACGGGCAGGACGAGGTGGGCGTGGCGATTGGCATCGCCTACACCGAAGCCGGCGGCGACGTGATGCCGGTGGAAGTGGCCCTGATGCCCGGCAAAGGCCAGCTTACGCTCACCGGACAGCTTGGTGAAGTGATGCAGGAATCGGTGCAGGCGGCCCTCTCTTATGTGCGGGCCAATGCCGAGACATACGGCGTAAAACCGTCGGTGTTTGAAAACAGCGATATTCACCTGCACGTGCCGGAAGGGGCTATCCCCAAAGACGGGCCAAGCGCCGGGGTTACGATGGTGACGGCGATTATGTCGGCGTTTTCCGGCTACAAGGTACGCCACGACGTGGCGATGACCGGCGAGGTCACCCTGCGAGGGAAAGTCCTGCCCATCGGTGGCTTCAAGGAAAAGGTGCTGGCCGCTCACCGGGCCGGAATCAAAACGGTGTGTGTACCGGCCCGCAACAAAAAGGACCTGGTCGACGTGCCGCGCAAGGTTCAGCGGGAGCTGAACATCGTTTTTGTGGATAACGTGGCCCAGGTGCTTGAGATTGCGCTGATACCGGAAAAACCGAAACGCCGCAAGCGCGCCGCGGCTTCAAAGGATAACGGCCAGAGGCAGAACGAGGATAAATAACAGGGCGTACAGTTTGAACCGCTGAGAACAAAAAACAGTGGGGCGACATTTGTGTCGCCCCACTGTTTTTATTGCCGGATAGAGTCTTAACATTTGACATAATACCTTGCACTTTATGTTTATTCAGGTATAATTAATTTGTATGCAGGGCAAGGGTAATCCGTTGGCCTGTCGTATACCGCCCGCTATTTTCAAGGGGGTTGGACCGTCCCTGGCGGGACGACACCGAGGGATAAAAATTTCTGTAGGACAACTGCTAGCAGTTGTCCTACAGAAACGCTATTTTCAAGGGAGTGCGACAGTCCCTGGCGGGACAGCAACGCGAATGAAAATTTGGTAGCCCCGGCATCCCAATGCCGGGCGGGTCAGGCAACCACCCCGGCGGGCATCGGGATGCTCCGCCTACCG
>RFJV01000343.1 GCA_003694775.1 Chloroflexota bacterium
CAAGGGGACAGGGTGACGGGGGGACAAGGAGACAAAGAGACAGGGAGACAGGGTGATGGTACATTCAGAGGCAAAAATTCATCCGACGGCTGAGGTATCGCCGGAGGCGCAGGTGGGCGCGGGAACGAGCATCTGGAATCAGGCCCAGGTGCGGGCCGGCGCGGTCATCGGGGAGCACTGCGTTATCTCCAAAGGGGTGTACATCGACAGCGGGGTGGTCATCGGCAACCGGGTGAAGATTCAGAACTACGTGTCGGTGTACCAGGGGGTCATCCTGGAAGACGGGGTGTTCTGCGGGCCGCACTGCGTGTTTACCAACGACCTTCAACCGCGGGCCATCAACCCGGACGGGGCGCTCAAGGGCGCGGCGGACTGGCAGGTCGTACCGACGCGGGTGCGGGAAGGCGCGGCCATCGGTGCGAACGCGGTCATTGTGTGCGGGGTGACCATTGGCCGCTGGGCAATGGTCGGTGCAGGCGCGGTGGTGACGCGCGACGTGCCGGATTACGGGCTGGTGGTCGGCAATCCGGCACGTCTGCGCGGCTTTGTGTGTCCCTGCGGCCACAAGCTGGAGCCGGAAACCCTGGAGGCCGGGCAGGTTACCGCGGTGTGCCCGGCCTGTGGACGGTCTACCGGTATACCGGTCTCCATATGGGAGCAGGCGGGTGGCTAGTCGCCGGCCAGCTCATTCATCAACTGCCAGGCCCGCTCCACGTGCCGAAGCTCCGTGCGGGTCTGCCCAATAGAAAAGCGCAGGGTAAATTTGCCGTTGAGCCGGGTGTGGGTGAGGAACAGCTTTCCGCTCTGGTTGAGCCGCTCCATCAGCCTCTGCGTGGCCTCGTCGCCGTCGCGGTGGCGGAAGCAGACCAGGTTCAGCGGCGGCTCCGCGGCCAGCTCAAACCGGTCGCTGGCCCGCACCCAGGCGGCAAACCGGCGGGCCAGGTCTACGTGCTGGCGGATGTGGTGGCGCAGACCCTCCACCCCGTAATGCCGGATGACAAACCACAGCTTCAGCGCCCGGAAGCGCCGGCCCAGGGGAATCTGCCAGTCCCGGTAATCGAACACCTCGCCGGACTCGCTGGCCTGGTTGCGCAGGTACTCCGGCATAATGCTCAGGGCGTTGATAAGCGCCTGCCGGTCGGCCACAAAAAAGGCGTTGCAGTCGAAGTTGGTAAACATCCACTTGTGCGGATTGAAAGTGTAGCTATCGGCCAGCTCGACGCCCCGGATGAGATGGCGGAACTCCGGACAGACCGCCGCGGTGCCGTACATGGCCGCGTCCACATGAAACCAGAGACCGTACTCCCGGCAAATCTGGCCGATTTCCGGTAGGGGGTCCACCGCCCCCACCGACGTAGTCCCCACCGTACCGCAGACAAAGAAGGGGAGTAAACCGGCCTCCCGGTCGGCCTCAATCTGGCGGCGCAGGAGGTCGGGCCGCATGGCAAAATTTTCGTCCACCTCGATGATGCGCAGATTTTTGCGCCCAATGCCGGCAATCTTGACATCCTTTTCCAGCGAAGAATGGGTCTGGCTGGAAGCATAGGCCACCAGCCGGGGCGTCACTCCCTCCTCGTTGCTGGTGTAGCCGGTGGCCCGCTCGCGGGCCGCCAGCACCGCGCACAGGGTGGCGCTGGACGCCGAATCCTGGATAACTCCGCCGCCGGTCGAGGTGGACTTGAACTGCGGGGGCAGGCCGGTCATATCGACCAGCCAGTCCATCACGTGGGTTTCCAGCTCGGTGCAGGCCGGGCTGGTAGACCAGAGCATCCCCTGCACCGCCAGCCCGGAAGAAAGCAGGTCGCCCAGAACTGCCGGCGGGGAGCTGTTGGCCGGAAAGTAGGCAAAAAAGTTAGGCGACTGCCAGTGGGTCAGACCCGGCAGGATGATTTGTTCGACATCCCGGAGCATAGCTTCAAAGCTTTCACCGTGTTCGGGGGGCGCGGGCGGCAGCGCGGCCCGGATGTCGCCCGGCTTGACCTGCGACAGCACGGGAAGCTCCTCCACCCGCTCGTAATAGTCGGCAATCCAGTCGATGACCATTTTGCCGTAGCGGCGGAATTCATCGGGGGTCATATGAAAATTGGGGGACATTTTCTCACCTCTTTGTAAGCTGAACTGCAAGGACCGCGAGACGCATAAGAAGGGTACGCCCCGCATTCTACCAGCGAACAGGGGAAAGTTCAAGCGACAGCAGGGCCATCCACGAATTTTTTCACGAATAGAAGAATAGACGAATGGACGAATAGACGACATGGCAGAAAAACATTCGTCTATTCGTAATTTCGTGGTTTCGTAAATTCGTGCTGTATTCGCGGACGGCCAAACGCATAATAACTCGTCAAAATTTTGAACCGCCTCCCATCCCAAAAAGCTATTGACAGACCGGACAAAGTATGATAAAATGAGTGTACACTCACTCAGTTGAGTAATTACTCAATCACCAAACGCACCCCCTGAACTCCGGACACCTGCCCGAATTTTTGGTAACCCTAAAAATTTACTATAATGTTTTTTGTCACCGGTCGTTTCCGGTCAAACAGTTCTGCGTTTACATCAGGCGGCCATGCCCATACCGATTTTAACCACCAAACTGGTTCCTCCCCCCCGGCGGGAGGGGATAATCAAGCGTCCACGGCTGTACCGGCAGTTGGATGAGGGTCTCGCGCGGC
>RFJV01000344.1 GCA_003694775.1 Chloroflexota bacterium
ATCCAGCTCTACCGGAAACTCCGGCGATTTTGGGTCTGGGGATACAATACCTGCATTTAACAGTATAGCATCCCCCGCATTGGGTGTCAACGTGTTTTGCCGGCGGGGAGTTCCAGATTCTGAACGAATTTACGAAATGACGAATTTACGAATGTACAGATGATTTTTTACCGTGTTGGCCATTTGTTCATTCGTATATTCGTATATTCGCCATGCCCGTCAGTCGGCCAGGACCGCGGCAAAAATCAGCGGAGCAACGATGGTCGCATCCGACTCGATGATATACTTGGGCGTGTCGATACCCAGCTTTTCCCAGGTGATTTTTTCGTTGGGCACTGCGCCGGAGTAGGAGCCGTAGGAAGTGGTGGAGTCGCTTATCTGGCAGAAGTAGGCCCAGAGCGGGGTGTCTCGCAGTTCCATATCTTGCCGGAGCATTGGCACCACGCAGATGGGGAAGTCGCCGGCGATGCCGCCGCCAATCTGGAAAAAGCCGATAGGTCGCCGGGCCGCGGTTTGCCGGTACCAGTTAGCCAGTTCGACCATATATTCAATCCCGGTGCGGACGGTATGAACGTTCTTGATGTCCCCTTTCATCACGTGGGCGGCAAAAATATTGCCGTTGGTGGAATCTTCCCAGCCGGGAACAAAGAGGGGCAAGTTCTTTTCCGCCGCGGCCACCAGCCAGGAATCGCGGGGGTCAATCTGGTAATATTGTTCCAGCACGCCACTGCGGATAATCTGGTAGAAGAATTCATGGGGAAAGTACCGCTCGCCGTTCCGGTCGGCGGTTTGCCAGGCCTCCAGGACGGCTTCTTCAATGCGGCGGATGGCTTCTTCTTCGGGGATGCAGGTATCGGTGACGCGGTTCAGGTGGCGTTCCAGCAGGGCCTGCTCATCCTGAGGGGTCAGGTAGCGGTAATGGGGGACGCGCTCGTAATAGTTGTGGGCGACCAGGTTGTACAGGTCTTCTTCCAGATTGGCCCCGGTGCAGGAAATACCGTGGATTTTATCACGGCGAATCATCTCCGCCAGGGAAATCCCCAGTTCGGCGGTGCTCATTGCGCCGGCCATGGCCAGAAACATCATCCCGCCATCGGCCATAAAGCTTCTGTACCCCTCGGCCGCGTCGACCAGGGCGGCGGCATTGAAATGTCTGAAATGACGGCGAATAAAGGCATAAACTTCGTTGGCGTACTGCATCATCACGCTCCTTGTTTTCCAAAACGAACGGCATAAGAGATGGCCTTGTAGACCAGCTTGGCAACGGCAAAATCCGCGGCATGCAGATAGGATACCGGGGCCAGCTCCACACAGTCCATACCAACCACAGTGCCGGTGTTGGCAGTCAGACGCAGGATTTCCAGGGTTTCTGTCCAGGACAGGCCATCTGGCTCCGGTGTTCCGGTTGCCGGAACAACAGCCGGGTCCAGCCCGTCGACATCCAGGGTCAGAAAGACGCGCCGCCCGCGGAGCCTGGCCTGAAATTCGGCTTGCCAGCTTCCGGCGTGCACATCTTCGGCAAACCAGATACGTACCCGGTCCGGGTTCTGCCGGGCGAACTGTGCCTCCTCGGTGCAGAGGGAGCGGATACCCAACTGGAGCACCTGTTCGATGCCGGGTTCTTCCAGGAGCCGCCGGGCCACACAGGCGTGGCTGTAGGGAGTGTCGTCGTACTGGTCGCGCAGGTCGCAGTGGGCGTCAATCTGCACCACTGTCAGGGGGCCGCCCAGTGCCCGCACCAGCCCTCGACCCACTCCCAGGCTCAGGCTGTGTTCTCCCCCCAGCACCACCACCAGCTTGTCCCGGCGGGTATAGTTTTCCACCGCGGCGGCGATGGTCTCCATAACCTGCGGCGGTTCTGCCGGCAAAACCAACGGCGCCGCGGTGTAAACCCCGTAAGCCAGGGCCGGTTCGGCATCGTACTCTCTATCGTACAGTTCGACCTGCTGGGAGGCGGAGATAATGGCCCGCGGGCCGTATTCGGTGCCGCTACCGTAGCTGACGGTGGCCTCATACGGCACCGGCAGAATCACCACCCGCGCCTGTTCTTCTGTCCCGTGGGGGTCGGGCAGACCGAGAAAGTTATCCGGAACGTGCATGGGCCTAAATCAGCACCGCGGCTGAGATGACGGTGGTCCAGACTCCGCCAGATTTGGCGGTGGTCGCCATTGTAATACTACTGCTATCGACAATCTCACCGCCCATCAGGTACTGTTCGCGGCGTTCGTTGTAGTCTTTATCTGCATCGAAAGGAATTCCCAGCGTGGTCGCCAGCATGGTGGCGGCCAGGTCTTCGGCGTAGTTGCCGGCTTCTTCTTCGGTCTGGCCAAAGGCGTGGTGTTCAGAAAGATAGCCGTACTTGTTAGAGTCGGCGGGACGGGCAATCCCCACCGAAGCGGCAATCCGGCGTCCCGGTTCATTGGTAGACATTTCTGCAAGGACAACAAACACGACTTCGCCGGGTTGAAGGAGCTTCAGCCCCTCCTCCTTTTCTACAATCTGGCAGTTGGGTGGAAAAATGGAAGAGACGCGCACCAGATTGAATTCTGCGATGCCGGCTTCACGGAGGGCCATTTCAAAGCTGGTCAGCTTGTCCTTGTGAACGCCGGTCCCGCGGGTAAAAAACATTTTTCGGGGGATGAGCCGCATCGTTTTTCATGCTCCTTTGAATCACAATGAGTTCTCCCATTTGGGGATAGCTACTCATTATCCTACAAACAATCTCTGGAGGCAACTTTGGCGAGACGTTTTGTATCTGCTCAGCAGTGTCTGGAACATTCACTCAACAATGCATATTTCACCGCGGGGAGACGCGGAGGCCGCAGAGAAAAAAGAAATTTTGCTGTCACTCTGCGCTCTCCGCGTCTAGTATAATAAGCAAGGACACGGCAGACCGATTGCGTCTGGGTCCCACAAGGAGACCGTCGCA
>RFJV01000345.1 GCA_003694775.1 Chloroflexota bacterium
ACGTATGCAACCACAGGTAAGAATCTTGTCCATTGAAGATGACCCCCATATGAGTGGACTGCTCCAACTGATTTTTGAGCGGCAAGGGTACCGTGTGGTCAGTGTGAAAAGTGGGGAGTTTGGGCTGGAGATGCTGAAAAGCTTACAGCCAGACGTACTGCTGTTGGATTTGATGCTTCCCGATATTGACGGTTGGGATATCTACCGCCAGATGAAAGCCGACGAAGAACTGTCGCAAATTCCGGTGGTGATTGTCTCTGCCCGGAACCGGGAACAGGACGCAGAGCAGGGATACACCGTGGTCGGAAACGACCGGTTTGTGCAGAAGCCGTTTGAGGTGAGTGCTTTAATAGACACGGTGAAAGAGGTGCTGGGACAGCGGTAGCACGGCGCGGCGGGGGTTACTTCTTCGGCAGGGTGGCCGGCACCGAATAAGGGCCGCCGGCAAGCCGTTTGAAGTACCCCCGGCGCTCCAGCGCGCCGTATGAAAAGATGGCCTGTCCGCCTGCCCCGGCCTGCCGGGCCGTGTCGATGCGGCGGGCAATGGTTTCAAAACTATCGTAGTCGCCCCCGATACCGGCGATGATTTGTCCCCGCGACCGGTCGTCCAGAAAATCCTGGAGCAGTATCTGCCACCGGCTGAATTCGTCGGCCGCGCTGCTGTACAGCATAGGCGCGATGGCGTCAACCAGACCGTTGTTCAGCCAGCCTTTGGAATCCTGGAAGTAATCATTGTAGCCCTCGGTAACCCCCCACCCCCATTTATCCTGATAGTAAGGCCACACTGCCGCCGACACCCAGGCCGCCGGACGGATAGTATCGACCAGCTTTTTGACCTGCCGCACCAGGCCGGTCACCCGGTCGCGCTGCCATTGGTCCCGTTCCGGTGTTCTGGCTGTGCCTGCGGCTTCAACGCTGGCCGGGTCAAAGGAGTAGTTAGGCCCGGCGTACCGGATGCGGTCCAGGTGCACCCCGTCCACCGGGTAGCGCCGCACCAGGTCGGCGATGACGGCCAGGATGTGCTCCTGCACCGCGTCCACACCGGGGCTGGCCCACAGGTATTCCCCCCGCCGGAGCGACATCGGCTTGCCCGGCGCGCTGTGTTGCCGCCAGGCGTACCCCAGGCCGTACTTGCCGGGATGCTCTTCGTGCTCCGGCCCGTAGGTCAGCAGGTCGAACAAATGCGGTGGGCGGCTGGCCGGCGGCCAGAGAAGCCCCTCCTCGGCAGAGGCGGGGGATAACCAGACCGTGTAGACATTCAGATAGGCGTGCACTTCCAGGCCCGCTTCGTGCGCCCGGTCCAGCAAACGGGCCAGCGGGTCCCAGCCGGGGTCCTGGCCCAGCGTGTCGGCCACCGTGCCGGTTAGCGGGGCGGCCCACGGTTCCAGGCCGGGCGTGTAGTAGGCATCGGCTACGGCCCGAACCTGGAAGAAGATAGTGTTGAAGCCGGCCGCGGCCGTGTTTTCAACAATTTCATCGATTTTTTCCGGGGCCGGGGCACGGTTCGCGGCAATCCAGTCGTAGCGGGTCACCCAGATGGCCCGCCACTCCACCATCGAGCGGGAAAAGTTGACCTCGCGCTCCAGAACATTGTTCTGGTGGCTGACCTCGTCGTAGCGGTTGATGTCGTCAACGATGGCGGTAATTTTGTGCCGGCCTTCCAGCGGCAAAGGCTGGATGGCCTTGATGGTTTCCGTGGCTCCCGGCGGCATTGGGTTGGTCAGCCCGAAGGTGCGGTACTGCCCATCGACAAAAAAGGCCACGCCGACCACGTCGGGGGTGGGGGCTGTGCCCGTGTTGGAGACTTCCGCGGTCAGGATGACCTGCCCCGCCGGGTTCAGCTCGTAGCCAATATCGTTGACCACCGAGTCCGGCAAGGCCAGAGCGGTGGTCGGCAGAACTTCAAAATCCAGCTCGAAGCTGTTGTTGGTTTCGCTGGCCTCCGGAAAACGGTTGATGTCGTCGACCAGCGCGGTCAGCCGGTGGCGACCCGCCGCGGCCCGCCACGGAGTCACGGCCCGGATGGGCCGTGCTTCGCCGGGTTTGAGTGCCGGTCCTACGCCGTAAGTAATGTACTGCCCGTCGACGAAGAAGGCCACCCCCACCACATCGCCGGTGGGCGATTGCCCCATATTCTTGACCATCGCCTCAAAGGTCAGCGGGTCGCCTTCGGCTATCCGGCCCTGCCCCAGGCTGACCTGCAGAATGACCGCGTCTGCCAGGCCCGTTTCCGGCGTGTCCCCGCCAAAATCTATCTGCCGGACCAGGATGTTGTTATCTTCCCGTTCTTCGGGAAAACGGTTGATGTCGTCCACAATGGCGGTAATCTTGTGCTGGCCGCGCAGGGCCAGCGACTCGTTGGCCCGGACAGCCTTTGACTCGCCCGGTCCCAGCGGGGGGATGATGCCGAAGGTGGTGTAGCGGTCGTCTACAAAGAAGGCCACGCCAACCGCGTCGCCGGTCTGGCTCTGGCCCTGGTTGTGCACCAGCGCGGCCAGGCGGACCCGGTTTCCGGCTTCGCGGGTAAAGGCAATATCCTTGACCAGCACGTCGGCCAGGCCGGCAGGGGGCGTGGCCGCGGCCACCCGGAAGGAGATTTGCAGGCGGTTGTTGTCTTCGCGGATTTCCGGGTAGCGGTTGATGTCATCGACCACCGCGGTGAGGGTGTGTTCGCCGGCCACCGCCTGCCACGGCGATACCGCCCGGAGCCGGGCGCTGGCTCCGGCTTCCAGGGGGGCGGTAATGCCGTAGGTGATGTAGGCCCCGTCTACCAGAAAGGCCACGCCGACCGTATCGCCGGTTGGGGCATCGCCAATGTTCTGCACCTCAGCCTCAAAAAAGACGGGGTCGCCGACTTTGGGCGCGGGGATGCTGAGACCCGCAGACAGCACAACGGTGTCGGGCATGGGGTGGGGTGGCCGGGCCGTGCCTACGTCTTTCAGCAGATAGCGCCGCCGCTGGCGCACCCATTCCTTGAGCTGACTGCGCGCCTGCTCAAACCGGTCACGAGCCGGCCAGCCGCCAGACTTCAGATAGACCAGCGCGGCCACGTCCTCGTACAGCCGGTCGATTTTGGGGAACAGCTCCTCTTCGGCAAAAACTGTGCTCAGCAGGTCGACCAGCCGCGTGCGCAGTTCCTGGTACAGGCTGGGGGTGGTCAGCACCAGCCGGCTGAGACGGTTTGCCAGCTGGGGACCGCCTTTGATGGGCAGGTCTGCCGGGCGGTCGTCACACAGCGTGCCGCACGATTCCCGCCAGACACGGCCAAAGGTCAGGTCGTAATCCCAGGGGATGATTTCCCAGCGGTTGTCTTCCGGGCGGCGATGGAGGAAGTAGTTTTTTTCGTAAACGTCGTTGTTCTGCACCAGGGTGTTAACCGCCAGCCAGGTGAGATACGCGTCCAGGTCCAGGATGTCGTTCAGCTTCTGCGGGGCGCTGGATTCGTCCAGGTTGGCAATGGCGGCAATCAGCGCGGCCAGGTCGGCAAAATCGGAGTCGCCGGCATCGGCCAGCTCCAGGGCCGGCAGGTGGTGGGCCTTGCGGGCAATGTCGACCAGCAGACCGCGGGCGATGACCTTGCCGGGGTGGTGCTGGCGGTACAGGGCTTTCAGGATGGTGTCGGGTTGCGGGTCGAGCAGGGCGGCCATAAATTTGCCGTTGACCATCCCGCCGGTAGCCTCATACAGCGCGCCGGTGTCTCGCTGGCGGCGGCGGAAAAAGACATCGTCGATGTGCTCCAGGGCGGTGTAGATACCTTCGGCCAGGGTTTGCCCGTCGCGGGCGCGGATGGTCAGCCGGGCGGGGTAAGCTTCCGGGGCCGGCAGACCGGCCGCGGCCAGCAGGTCGAACGCCAGCCATTCCCGGATGAGGCTGGGGTCGCCGTAGGTGGTGTTCAGGTTGAGCTGGCGAATGCGCCCATTGAAGAGATTCCCATCGGGAAAAAGCAGTCGACAGCTTTTTTCCGGGAAATTGAGGGTGCTGGCGTCGCGGAAGCCAAAGCGACCGCCGGAAAATACGGCCCCGTCAATTTCCATATCTGCGGTGATGAGGGTGTCCTGCCAGGGATTGCGGCGGAGATTTTCAAAATCTGCCGGGTTGACCCGGACGGTAATCTGCATCACCTGGTCGGAAATGGTGGGCAGGGGGTAGATGACCTGCCGGAAGGCATGGTAGGCCGGCTTGGGCTGGCCGGTCTGGTCGACCAGGCCGTAGGGCGGCACCATTCCATCGGAGTAGCAGAACCAGTAGACATCGGGTACAGCAGTGGGAAAATTGGCGGCAATGGTGGCATAAAAGCGGCGCAGGTATTCGGCCTGCTCCTGCGGCGAAAGATGCTCCACACCGATTTCAGAAATCAACAGCGGCAGGTCAACCACGCGGCGGTAGCTGTTGATGAGGTCGCCCACGTAGCCAAAACCCCAGTTGGACGCGGGCCAGTTCGGTTCCGGGCGCTGTCCGTAGGGGTGAATGGCGGCAAAATCTGCCGGCAACCGGCGGCCCAGATGCTCCATCACCTGA
>RFJV01000346.1 GCA_003694775.1 Chloroflexota bacterium
GTATAATTGTACCTATCCAAAGCCGCTTTGCCAAGCATAACTGCCATCCAACGGAGGAGGCTATGAAAATCGCCACAGCCTGGACAACCGTCCCCAATGTTGAGCAGGCCGTGCAGACGGCCTTTGACAACCTGTCCGCCAGCCTGGACGGGCCGCCCAATCTGCTGATTGTGTACCCGTCCGTGGGGTACAGCATCAACGCGGTGGTATCTGCCCTGCAGAACACCGCGGCGGATATCCCCGTGCACGGCGGTACAAGCTGTCTGGGGGTGATGACCGCAGACGGATTCCATTCCGCGGACGGGGTGGGCCTGGGCATGCTGGGCCTGGCCGACCCGGATGGAAGCTACGGCGTGGGAGCCGCCGAAATGGGCGATGACCCCCGGCTGGCCGGCAGGCAGGCCGTTGAACAGGCTGTGCAGAATGCGGGCCGCGAAGGCGAACTGCCGGCTCTTATCTGGCTGACCAGCGCCCCCGGAGCAGAAGAGTCGGTTCTGCGCGGTATTCAGGATGTTGTGGGGGAGAGTGTGCCCATCGCCGGCGGAAGCAGTGCCGATAACACGGTGGAGGGAAACTGGGTGCAGTTTACCGCCAATTCTGTGCACAAGAACGGCGTGGTGGTGACGGTGATGTATCCCTCTTCCGGCGTGCACCTGGCCTTCCACAGCGGCTACTGGCCCACCGACCACCGCGGGGTAGCTACCCGCGCCGAAGGCCGCACGGTTTACGAGATTGACGGTCGTCCGGCGGCGCAGGTCTACAATGAATGGACCGGCGGGGTCATTCAGGATTTTCTGTCGGGGGGCAGCATCCTGGGGGTGACCACCCTTCACCCGCTGGGGCGGATTGTGGGCGCGATTGGAGGCCTGCCGTATCACAAACTGGCCCACCCGGAACGGGTAACGCCGGAGGGCGCGCTGACCCTCTTCGCCGATGTATCTACCGGCGATGAGCTGGTGCTGATGACGGGGACGCGCTCCAGCCTGGTCTCCCGCGCCGGACGGGTAGCCCAGTCGGCACTGGAAAATGGAAATATCTCTGCCGACCGGGTGGCCGGGGCGCTGGTGGTCTACTGCGCCGGCTGTATGCTGACCATCCAGGACCGGATGAACGAAGTGGCCGCGGAAATCAACAAGGTGCTGGCCGGTGCACCTTTCCTGGGAACCTTTACCTTTGGGGAGCAGGGCTGTTTCCTGGGCGGCGAAAACCGGCACGGCAATTTGATGATTTCGGTGGCGGTGTTTGAGAAATAACGTGGCGTCTGCAGAACTGCTTAACAACTTTATCCACATCCTGCAAACCGGCTCGCCCGATATCCAGGCCGCGGCAGAACTGGCCCGGCAAATTCCCCTGCCCGACTTGCTGGCCGCGTTCAGCCAAACCCTGTCCGAGGCCCGTCAGCAGGCCGCGGTGATGGAGCGGCGCCGGCTGGCCGTGCAGGAAGAACTTCAGGAACTCAAGCTGGATGCCGCGCAATCGCGCCAGGAGGCCGCGGCCCGGCTGGAAGAGCTGGAAAACTTGCTGGATGGCCTCCGCTCGATAACCGCGCTGACCAACCCGGAGCAGATTTTGCAGGAGATGCTCTCGGTTCTGCGCCGGGTGCTCTTATTTGAAGAGGCGGCAGTGCTTGTGCCGGCCACCAACCCGCCGGTGCTTTTTGTGGTCCAGGTGGCTACCTCGCCTCTGCTGGCCCATACCCGCTGGCAAACAGGCAAGCTGTTCCAGCGGGTGCTGGATGGCGAAATCGTTTCCATCTTCAACACCGCCCTGGCGGCAGAATGGCAAAACCAGCCCGCCGAACTGCTCTCCAGGGC
The DNA here is from genome assembly GCA_003694775.1 of Chloroflexota bacterium. Lineage (GTDB taxonomy): Bacteria > Chloroflexota > Anaerolineae > 4572-78 > J111 > J111. The sequence continues at coordinate 1,815 of RFJV01000346.1, forward strand.
AGTTTCTGCCCTTCACATCCCCCTGCTGACCGACCAACAGCGGGCCATTTTGATTTGTACCTATTCTAAACGGGGATACTTTACCCGTCACCATACCGAACTGGCCCAACGCTTCTCCCCCCTGGCCGTCCAGGCCCTGCAAACCGCGGAACTGGTTTCTGCCTTACAGCAGGAGCGAGACACCCTGGAGGCACGGGTGCAGGAACGCACGCGCGAACTGCAGGCCGCCCGCGACCAGGCCATCGAGGCCAGCCGCTGGAAAAGCCAACTGCTGGCAAAAACCAGCCACGAACTGCGCACCCCTCTCAACGCGGTTGTCGGCTTTGCCGAAATGCTGGAAGCCGGCGTTTACGGCGAACTGCCGGAAAAGCCCCGGCAAATTTTGCGGGAAATTATCGCCAACACCGGCTACCTGACCACCCTGGTAGATAACCTGCTTCAGCAGTCCCAGTCTGAACATTCTGCCCGGCGAACGTACATCCAGCCTGTTGACCTGCGCAGTCTGCTTCAGCGGGTTGTTGGCCTGCTTGCCTCAGTGGCGGAAAAGAAAGGCCTGCGGCTGGCAGTCCACATCCCCCCCGAATTTCCGGCCCACGTTCTGACCGACGAAGAAAAGCTGTTCCGCATTTTGCGGAATCTGGTAGAAAACAGTATAAAGTTTACCCCGCAGGGAACTGTTTCCATTCACACCGCCTGCGTTGACGGAACGCATTGGCGGATTGCGGTGCGGGATACCGGCATCGGCATACCCGACGAAGCGCAGACCACTATTTTCGAGGCCTTTCGCCAGCTCAACCCCTCGACGGTGGAAAAGGAATCCGGCCTGGGCTTAGGGCTGTCGATTGTGAAAGACCTGGTCGACCTGCTGGGGGGCCAGATTGAAGTGCACAGTACGCCCGGTCAGGGCACAGAATTTGCAGTCCTCTTCCCGTTAATGACCACCCACTCGGAGAATGACGGTCATGACTGAATTCACTGCTTTGATAATTGAGGATGACGTTCAGCTTTCCACCATCTTTGCCGAAGCGGTCAAAAGTGCCGGATTTGCGGTCCGGGTGGTGCATGATGGACAGCAAGCCCTGCAGTCGCTGTCGGCAGACCCTCCGCACCTGGTAGTGCTGGATTTACATCTGCCCCACGTACCGGGAGATAAAGTCCTGCAGGCCATCCGCACCGACGAGCGGATAGAAAATATCCCTGTGGTGGTGGTCACCGCGGATGCGCGTCTGGCCGACGAAGTGCGCGATGAAGCCACCCTGACCCTCATCAAGCCGGTCGGGTTCTACCAGCTCCAAAGCCTGACCAGCCGCCTGCTCCACCTGCTTTCCACGCCTCCCAACGGCTAGCCCGGAGCCGTACCTTCTGCCCCCATTCCGGGTTCCTGTCCTACAGCAGGGTGATGAGCAACCCTTCTGCTTTGCTAGCCTGCTACCCTTCTGCTTTGCTACCCTGCTACTTTGCTACTTTGCTACCCTGCTACTTTGCTACTTTTATACAACCATCCGCGAGCTGATGACAGACGGCCAGGCTCAGGCGGCGGAGACGGCTTCACCCTTGCCCGAAGGGTAAAGCTGGTAAAATCCCGGCCCATTTGCTATAATTTCCGGCGTTAAATCGACAGAAAACAGGCCGGGCTTGCTGTCCGGCTGAAATTAGATTGGAGATTGTGAGCTTGAAAGAACTTATCCGCCTTTCTCCCGGACGACCCGTCCCCCTGGGAGCAACCGTTTCCGGCGACGGCGTTAACTTTGCCATCTTCAGCCGGCACGCCACCCGTGTCTGGCTGATGCTGTTTGCCCGCCCCACCGACGGACGTCCGGCTTATGAATTCGAACTCGACCCCGACACCCACCGCACCGGCGACATCTGGCACGTCCACCTCTCCGGCGTGGAGCACGGCGACCTGTACCTGTACCGGATGGATGGCCCTTACCAGCCGGAAGCCGGTCATCGCTTCAACCGCTTCAAGCCCCTGCTGGACCCGTACGCCCGCGCCCTCACCGGTGGATTTCGCTGGGATTTCAGCCGGTCCTTTGGCTACGTGCGCGGTTCGCCGCAGGAGGACCTTTCTTTTTCGACCTCCACCAACCTGGCCGGCATGCCCAAATGCATTGTCTACGGCGACGATGGCTTCGACTGGCAGGGCGACCGGCCCCTCAACCGCCCTCTGAACGAAACGATTATCTATGAAACCCACGTCCGCAGTTTGACCTATCACCCCAGCTCCGGGGTAGAATATCCGGGCACGTTTATGGGTGTGGTGGAAAAAATTCCCTACTTCAAAGAACTGGGCGTGACGGCCATCGAACTTCTGCCCATCCACGTGTTCGACGAGTGGGAGTTTGCCCGCTTCAACCCCAAAACCGGGGAGCGTCTGCGCAACTACTGGGGCTACAACACCCTGGCATTCTTTGCCCCCAAAGGGCACTACAGCCACCTGGGCGCCGACCGCGGCCAGCAGGTGGTCGCTTTTAAGGAAATGGTACGCGCCCTGCACCAGGCCGGCCTGGAAGTTATCCTCGACGTGGTCTTTAACCACACCGCCGAAGGCAACCACCTGGGGCCAACCCTCAGCTTCAAGGGCATCGACAACAGCATTTACTACATTTTGGACGACAACCCCCGCTACTACCGGGATTTCTCCGGCGTGGGCAATACCGTCAACTGCAATCACCCGGTGGTGCAGGATTTTATCATCGACTGCCTGCGCTACTGGGTGCAGGAAATGCACGTCGATGGCTTCCGGTTCGACCTGGCGACCATCCTCAGCCGGGACCAGCGGGGCAACCTCTCTGCCGACCCGCCCCTGCCGGTGCGTATTGCCGAAGACCCGCTCCTGCGAACGGCCAAGCTTATCGCCGAGCCGTGGGACATTGGTGGCTACCAGGTGGGCCAGTTCCCCGGCGGTCGCTGGGCCGAGTGGAATGACCGCTACCGGGACGAAATTCGCCAGTACTGGCGCGGCGACCCCGGCTTGACCGGCGCCCTGGCAACCCGGCTGGCCGGCAGTGCCGACCTGTACCTCGCCAGCGGCCGCGCTCCCAATCACAGCATCAATTTTGTGGCCGCCCACGATGGCTTCACCCTGAACGACGTGGTCAGCTACAACACCAAGCACAACGAAGCCAACGGCGAACAAAATCGGGACGGCCATAACTACAACTACAGCTTCAATTACGGCGTCGAAGGGCCAACCGACGACCCGGAAATTGAAGCCATCCGCAACCGGCAGGTCAAAAATTTCCTGGCAACCCTCCTGCTGTCGCAGGGAACCCCTATGCTCAACGGCGGCGACGAGTTCCGCCGTACCCAGCGGGGAAACAACAATGCCTACTGCCAGCATAACGAAATTTCCTGGTACGATTGGGGCTTTCTGGACAAACACGCCGACATCTACCGCTTTACCCGCTACGTCATTGCCCAGCGCAAGGCCCATCCGGTTTTCCGCCGGACCACCTTCCTCCACGGGCAGGATTTTGATGACGACGAGTACAAGGATGTGCACTGGTACAGCTCTACCGGTGCAGATGCCGAGTGGGACCCCACCGACCAGCGGCTGATGTGCCTGTTCGATGGGGCCAAAGAGGAAACCGGGGCCAGAGTGGATGACGTTGACGTGCTGATGATGTTCAACGCCGACGACAGGCCGCACCTGTTTTACCTGCCCCCGGCCCCGCACAACGGCAGGTGGTACATCATGCTGGATACGGCCCGCCCCTCACCCGAAGACATCTATCCCCCCGGCGAAGAGCCGGAACTGGAGCCGATGATAGCCTACCCCGTGCAGGGCCGGTCGATGGTGGTGCTCATTGCAAAATGGACAAAGTAGGGACAACCGTTTGCTCGTAAATCCCGCAGTTCAGCCTATTCATCGCTGTGCTGACCGCCCGCCGGCGGGGCAGATTCTGTGGGCGGCGGGACAGGTGTTGGGGTCGCGGTGGCTTCGGCAACGGAGGCAGGAGGTTCAACGCCGGCCTGGGCAAGCTGTTCGTCAATGACCTGCTGGAAAACCTCGAACGGTTGGGCGCCGGAAATGAACACCCCGTTGACCAGGAAAGCCGGTGTGCCCCGCACCCCCAGCGACTGTATCCCCAGCGACTGCTGGGTCACAAAGCTGGTGTACCGGCCCGACCGCAGACATTCGGCAAAGGCGTCGGTATCCAGGCCGAGCGTACCGGCCAGCTCCACCAGCCGCTCCTGGCTGAGGGTACTGCGGGTGGTGTTCTGGTCTGCAAACACGGCATCGTGGAAAGGCCAGAACTGCCCCTGTTCTGCGGCACATTCGCTGGCTTCTGCGGCCCGGTTTGATTCTGGCCCCAGGATGGCAAAATGCTTGTACACAAAGCGAACTTTTCCGGTGCTGATGTACTGCTCTCTAATCCGACCCAACGAGTCGGCGGCAAAACGCCCGCAGAACGGTCACTTGAAGTCGCTGAATTCGACCAGCGTCACCAGCGCGTCGTCCTGCCCCTGGAAGTGCCGGGCGTCCGACAGCACCAGGTCCATCAGGCTGGGGGTTGGTGCCGGGGCCGATGTGCCGGTTGCTGTGCCGGTTTCCGCGGCGGGCGCGGCAGGCTGTTCTGCCGTCTGCGCCGCCTGGGTGGGGACCGGGGTCGCGGTGACCACCACCTGGACCGGTTGGGCCGCTGTCCGGCTGAACAGGTAGCCCAGCGCGGCTCCGATGACCAGAACGATGACCAGCGCCAGGCCAAACATCAGCCGGCTCTGGCCGTTTGAAGAATGGGGTGCAGGATTGGACTGCATAGCTCCTCCTCGAAAAAAAGTGAATTCCCCCCTCCGGTAGGGTAAATTATACCACAAAAGTATCTACTTAGCAGTGCCTGGAACATTCACTCGATAACACATATTTCACCGGGGAGACGCGGAGGACGCAGAGAAAAAAGAAATTTTGTAACTACTCAGCATAAGGAACAAGGACCGAAAATTTCTCACACAAAGACACGGAGACACAAAGAATTATTAAAAAAATCTCTGTGCCTTTGTGTCTTTGTGTGAGAATTCATCCTCCACGTTCGTCGGCTGAATAGATACGAAATTTTGCTGTCACTCTGCGTTCTCTGCGGCTCGGCGGTGTACAAATCCGCCGCTCCACGAAGCAAAAAAATGCCCCGCTGTTATGGGAAACCCGCTACCTGTCCCCGCCAGCCGGTGGATTTAAGGCCGGTTTTCCGCAGGGACAAAAACAAACCGCCAGAGATACTCGGCCAGCATCCAGCTTTCTTCCGGGGTGAATATTTGTCCAAAGCCGGGCATTCCGGTGCCCATCCCCCCGCGACGGATTTTCGCATAGTAAATTTCGCTACGCCCGCCGAGCATTATCCGGGGGTCGGCAAAGGCGGTCGGTTTGCCGGCTTGCGGCATGTCGGAATGCTCCAGGGCGTGCTGGGCTTGCAGTACCGCCGCGCCCGGCCCGGTGCCGCTTCCGTCCTCGCCGTGACAGGCGGCGCAGTTTTTGGCGTAAAGCGTGCTGGCCTGCGCCAGGCGGTCGCCCTGCAGGGACGATGTCCACAGGTGCGCCACCACGTCCCAGGCGTCGGGCTGGTTCATTCCGTGGGCTACCAGCATTGACCAGGCTTCCACCGGACTGTGCTGTTGCCGCCAGGCCGGGTTGAACAGGTCGGCTGGCAGGGTGTTCTGGTGGGTGGCGGTGATTTCAGCGCCCCGGCCGGGAGAGGGAGGCGTGTCCGGGATAGTCTCTGCGGGATGTTCGGCATCGATGTTGATGCCGCGCGCCGCCAGCGATTCCAGGGCCGGGTCTGGCGGCTGGGAGGGCGGCAGGGCATCCGGCTGGGACGGGTCGTACACTTCGATGGTGCCCCGCATCCGCCAGTGGTTGGGACTGCACCAGGTGCTGCAGTATACGGTATACCTGCCGGGCCGGTCAAACGTAACTTCCACTTCCCGAACCTGACCGGGGTCCACGTGGCCGATGTCGATGCCCAGCCCCGGCCCGATGGCAATACCGTGGGTTACATCGGGAACGGAGAAGCGCAGACGCACGGTTTCGCCGGCGGCCACGCGGATGGCGTCGGGTTGGAAGCCGCCGGCTTCGGGTGCGGCCGCGGTGATGTCTATCACCCGTACTGGCGAAAGAGCCAGCCGGACGAAATACTGGTATCCCAGCAGGGCAACCGGTACGCCGGCCAGGATGAACAGCAAGACGGCCAGGGCAAACCGTTCCAGGCGGTTGGTGGGAGTGGTCATCCGTTGTTCAGCCATAAGAAGACCAGGGTTGCGGCGGTGAGAAAGGCGGCTACCGGCAGGGTGGCCCGCCAGGCCGCGGCTTCATCACCGGTGTGCTGGCGACCAATGCGGTAGGCTGTCGAAATGGAAAAAGCCAGCCCCACCAGCAGGGTCGCGGTCTGTAAAAAGCTCATCAGGCCGGGCAGAAAAGGCGTCCACGGTACATCGCGTGTACCAAAGAGGTTCCAGCCCCAGCCGAAAGGGTCGCTCAAGACAGAGATGGCGTACGAGCCGTTGACAAACACAAAACTGAAGCTGAAGGCAATCCAGCCGGTCAGACCCATTGGGACCAGGCTGTAAGCAAAGTCTACAAACAGGCGGCGAACCGGGGCCTGCAGCCGGCCTACCTGCCGGGCCGCGGCGGCCACCAGCCAGAACAGCGCCGGAACCGCCAGCAGATTGACGGTCAGAAATCCAGCCGCATACACCGCCCAGTGAGGCAGAGTGTCCATCCCGGCCCATTCCTTGAGCCACCCCCACGGTCCCAGCAGAACACCGCTGTACAGCACGGCGCAGGTGAGCATAATCAGCGCCTTGTATGCCTCATCCAGGGTGCGGCCTTTGGCTACCAGCAGGTCGGCCCCAAAGGGGCGCAGGTTGATGGCGATATTGTCTTTGGGGCAGGCTTTGAGGCATTCCGTACACATTCCGCAGTAGGCGTTGCGCTCCAGGTTGCCCGGAAAGACCATCCACGGACAGCCGTAGCTGTTTTCTGTCCCGATGATGCAGTCTTTGGGGGTGTGGTCTTTGCAAATCTGGGCGTCTTTAACCCGCAGTTCGATGCTGGAGGTCAGCGAGTACAGCCCGATGAACCCTCCGACGGGGCAAACGTACCGGCAGAATACCCGGTTTTCGTAGAAAATACTGAGGA
>RFJV01000347.1 GCA_003694775.1 Chloroflexota bacterium
CCCCCTTCAACAATACCCAGCAACAGCATCAGCAGGATGGGGAGAATGAAAGCAAATTCAACTAAACCCTGGCCTTTTTCGTTTCGCTTTATCACGGGCAGACTCCTTCACCACAATTCTGCATCGTTGGTCGACACGCCGTCCGGCGCGGCCAACCTGCACCCGGATAATGGATTTTAAGGGTGCAGGCTCTGGTTGGCTCTGTAATAGAGTCTATCTCCGGGGGAAAAAGATACGGCTGGAGGTGCAGGGGGAAAAATTTTAAGGTTGCAGAGAAGCAGAAAGTAAGGAGCAGGGACATCACCCTATCGCATTATCGCATTATCGCATTATCGCCCTATCGCATTATCGCATTATCGCATTATCGCCCTATCGCATTATCGTCCTATCGCATTATCACCCACATCCCTTCATCCTTCCATCATAATGCGACCGGTATCCAGAACTCCACCCGTGTGCCTTTGCCCACCGCGCTGTCGATGGAAATTTCGCCGCCCAGCATTTCCACCCGTTCCCGGATGGTGCTCAGGCCGATGGTCTTCCGCTGGCCGGCGGAGGCCAGGGCTTCCGCCACGTCGAAGCCGCTTCCGTCGTCCTCCACCGTCGCCGTGGCCTTGTCCTCGCTGATATTGAGGGTCACCTGTACGTGCGATGCATCGGCGTGCAGGCGCACATTTTTCAGCAGGTGCTGAATGATTCTGAAAATAGCCACTTCGATATGCGGCGGCAAGCGGACATCCTTACCGCTGATGGTAAGGTTGCAGGCAATGCCGGTTTTGTGTTCAAAATCTTCAACCGCCTGCTTCAGGGTGGGATTCAGGCCCAAATCGTCCAGCATCATCGGACGCAGGTCAAAAATGAATTCGCGTACTTTCTGGAAGGTGTTGGTCACTGCCTGCTTCAGTTCGGTCAGTTCGGCTCTGGCGCGGAGGGGGTCTACATCAAACAGGCGCTCGCAAATTTCGGCCTGCAGAATCAGGTTGGTTAGCGACTGGGCCGGCCCATCGTGAAGCTGGTTTGCCAGGCTCTGCCGCTCCAGTTCCTGGGCATCTATCACCTTGATGATACTGCTTCCCTCATCAACCGGAGCGCGTTTGGCTTCGCCGCTTTCCAGCAGGGGGGTCACCACGTCGGAGATGTTCAGCACCTGACGCAGGGTTTCGGCGTACCGCTTCAGGGTTTCCTGCCGGCTCTGGAGCTGTTCCACCTGCCCGCGCATCATAAACAACCGCATCTGGGCCTCCTGGGCCGCGTTGTAAATTTCCTTGATGTCCTGCCGCGGCACCGTATCGATGTTGGCCTCCATGGTGCGCAGTTTGTTGGTCAGCTGAGCATTGCGCTGGGCCAGCTTTTCTACTTCGGTGGAGCTTTGCCGGATGAGAATATCAATCTCCGACAGTTCTTTCTGCACCTGCTCGTACTCCAGCCGGGTTTCTTCCAGCACCTGGGCCGGATTGACCGGCCCGTTTCCGGCAGAATCATCCCCCGCCGGCTGGTCTCCGGCGATGCGGCGCAACCGTTCGATGCTCATAATCCCCTAATCTCCTAATCTCTTAATCTCTAATCTCCCAATTAACGGTCTTCCTCGTCATACAGACGAATCCAGCCCCGCTTGACCGCGTACAGCGCGGCCTGAGTCCGGTCGTTGACGGCCAGCTTGCGCAGAATGCTGGTCATATGGTTTTTGACCGTCTGGCGGCTGATGCCCAGCTCGTAGGCCACTTCTTTGTTGCTCTTGCCTTTGGCAATATGCTGAAGGATTTCCATTTCCCGCGGCGAAAGCGGAGCAAACATCTCGTTGGGCAGGCCGTCGATATAGGCCACCTGGTCAAACTGCTGGAGAAGCCAGTTTGCCACCTCCGGCTTGTTCAGCACTTCATCGTCAATCACGTAGTGGCCCTTGCTCACCTGGCGAATGGCCTCAATCAGCCGCCGGGGGGTGACATCCTTGGGGAAATAGGCCGCCGCACCGGCCCGGATGGCGTGGAAAATCTGCTCATCGTCATGGTAGGAGGTCAGGACAATGACCGCCACCTCCGGCGCCGACTGCTTGAGCGTGCGGGTGACCTGCAAGCCGTTCATCCGGGGCAGGTTGATGTCCATAATCACCACATCCGGCGTCAGCTGGCGAGCCAGCCGCAGGGCCTCTTCACCATCGGCCACTTCCATGATGACCTGCATATCATCCTGCTGTTCAATCACCCGCCGCAGTCCCTGCCGGAACAGCGGGTGGTCGTCCACCAGCATCACCGATATTTTAGACATAAGTGCATCTCCGCGTTAACAATGAACCATTCAAAAGGGTGCGTCCAGAATTTTAGGAATTCTGGACAAACCTGGGGGGATTCGGGGGGATTCCCCCCGTACCCCCTGTCTGTCCAAAAATTTTGGACAGACCCATTCAAAGTTCACTCTTAAGTATACCATAACCCGCCGATTTGGAGCAAAGCATTTTTCCGGGTATTTACTCAGCCGTCCACGAATAAAACACGAATTCACGAATAATTAACGCCGCGGGCGATGCTGGTGAGCAGGACGACATAAATGTCGTCCCACGGCAGATATGATACGGCGTATCTACATCGGCCAATAGAAAAAAAGCGGGTGATTTCTGCACCGCCGAGGCACAGGCACAGATAACGAGGCATTGAAATGCCTCGCTGTTACAGGAAACCCGTTAAAAACGGGTTAAATTCGGTTCGCTCATGTGTAAAACAAGTGCTTATTATTGTAAGGGCGACCGGCCGGTCGCCCTTACAAAGCACGCGTACGATACATGAGCCATTCGGTTAAAATCAGCCGTTTTGAGTGCGTTTTAACGCACTTTTTGTACCAGCCGATGATTTCAGTTAAAGGCCGACCACGGTTTAATGCAAAGCTACCTTTTTCATTCGTCCCTTCGTAAATTCGTAAATTCGCCCATTCGTCCCTTCGTAAATTCGTAAATTCGCCCATTCGTCCATTCGTCAATTCCTAACCCGGTACACCGTCATACCGTCTTCGCCGGGACTGCCGGCCTGGAAGACCACCTGCAGGCCCGGCTGGCGGGTCAGCCGGGGATACCAGGAGGGAAACGTTACCAGGTAATCCGCCCCTCTGGCCCGGATGAAATCGTACAGGGCCGCTTCATCGCGGATGATGGGAATCACCTCCGGCGTGACCAGCCCCGCCAGGTCCAGTATCTCGCGGCGGGTAAAGTACCCCACCGCGCCGATGTCGTGGGCGGCAATGAGGGCTGTGGGCGGGGTGTGCATATTCAGCCAGCGGGCGGTGGTCACCATCTGGCCCTCGATAAAGCGGACATCGCGGGCATAGGCCCGCGCCCCCACCAGCACAAACAGCGGCACCAGCAACCCTATGGCGACCACCAGCGTGCGGACCAGCACCCGCCCCACCATGCCCCGCCGGGGGCGGGTCAGCAGAACCGTGCCCCACACCCCCAGCAGAACCAGCCACGGCACAGCCGGCATTTGGTACCGCCCATGCTGGTACGTAACCGGCAGACGCACGGCGTACATCAGCAGAAAGCCCAGCCACCAGGCCCAGATGGGCCACAGCTCGACCCGCCGCGCCCGGATGGTGCGCCCCGCGGCGCCCCCCAGTCCCGGCAACAGCAGTACCGTTGGGCCGATGAACACCACCCGGAACACACCCTGCACCGTTTCTCCTCCCGCCGCCGCGCCGAACAGCCGCGCCCACAGGGGAAACGTCTGCAGTACAACCGCGTACTCGGCCTGCTTGGCGTAAAACGTATTGGGCAAAGGCCGCCCGGTCAGCCAGAAGTGGAAGGCCACGTACGGCCCCAGCAGAACCAGCGCCCCCACCGCCAGACCGGCCCATCCTGCCAGCAGGCGCGGGGACAGCCGTCCCTGCCGCCGCGCCCATTCCAGCCCGACCAGCCCCAGCAAAACCACGCCCTCCGGACGGGTCAAAATGAGCAAACCGGCCAGCAATCCCACCCGGACACCGCCCCGGAACCCCGAACCGGCCCGGCTGGCAGTCTGCTCCACCACCCACACCGACAGCCAGATAAAGAGAATCGTCTCCATGCCGGACACCGCGGCCCACACCAGATGCCACTCCAGCACGCAGAACAGTCCGGCCCACTGCCCCACCTGCGGCAGGTCGGGGAAGAGACGGCGGCCCAGCCGGGCCATCATCTGGCCGGTCAATCCCAGAAAGAGGATGCCCAGGCCGTAGGTCCACAGCCGGAAGGGGATACCCGTCCAGTACCCCACACTCAGCAAAACCATCCACAGCGGCGAGGTAGACCCGGCGCTGGGCCGGCCCGGCGAAAAGGCCGGCAGGCCGGTTTCGGCCAGACTGCGGGCATAGGTCTGGTGAATCCAGGCATCATCCAGGGGAAAGCCGGTCAGGCCGTTCAGCCACACCGACGCGGCCAGGTAAACCAGCCCGGCGACCAGGGCCAGTGCCAGCCACGGAACCGGTTGGGGCAGGCGGGCCGTCCATCTGGCGGGGGGCAATCCGGTCACGGCGCACCTCCCGGCGGCAGAATTTCAAACACCAGCGTGCCGCCAAATTGTTTGACCAGCCGCAGGCGCGGGTGGTCAGCCGACCGGGTGTACAGGGGGTGCAGGGGCGCGGGATGGTTCGGCTCCAGCACCAGGTAGTCCACCCCGTACCGGTCGGCGGCGCGCAGGGTGGTGTCCACGTCCTCGTTGGGGGTGACCACGCTCAGACCGCCGCCGTGGTAGCGGTAGGCCGGCGGGTTGTTGACCATCACCACCGCGTCCGGCTTCCGGGCCGCCACCCAGCGGGCCAGGTCGGCGTAGCCGCGGTCTGCCGTGTTCCAGGCGTTGTTCCTCAGCACCCGGCCATTATAAATGAAGAGGCTCAAGCTGACCGCCAGAACGACCAGCCCCGCGCCGAACACCCGGCTAGCGGTTGCGGCCCGCCAGTGCCGCCGGCGGGATGCGGCCCAGGCCACCACGGTATCCAGCCCCAGCACCCCCAGCCCGGCAATAAACGGCAGAAGGGCCGCGCCGGAGTGGAACAGCCCGCCCCGCGCCCCCGGAAAGGCAAACACCACGGTCATTACCGCAAAGAGCAGGCCGGCATACAAACCGACCATCTGCACCAGGGCATGCCGGCGGCGCGTCCACCCGCCGGCCAGGGCCAGCGGAGCCAGCACCACCATGCCCCACACGGCCAGCACGGTTTGCAGGTTGGCCGTCAGCGCCCACCAGCGCCCCTGCAGAATTGGTCCCCAGCCCTGGGCCAGAAATGTTCGCCACGACAGCTCCCGCCCGTAGCTGAACAGGTCATCGTAGCCGGTCAGCCAGATGGTTTTGGACCCGGCCACAGGCAGAAGTGCGCCGGTCAACCGGTAGCTGCGGGCCAGCCACGGCGACATCACCAGCAGGTAGCCGGCCAACAGCAACCCCAGCCCGGCCCAGCGCCGGGCGGCAGGCTGGCGGCGGGTCAGCCAGACCGGAACAATGGCCGCCAGCAGGAGCGGTCCGTCGGCGCGGGCAAGGTGGGCCAGACCGGCGCAGGCCCCCGCGGCCAGGAACGCCAGCAAGGGGCGGGCCGGGGGCGGCGGCGGACTGTCCATGCCGCGCCAGGCCAGAAAGAGGGCCAGGGCGGCAAACAGACCAAAGGGGGTAAAATTGTCTACCGCGGTCCAGTACGGAAAGTAGAAGCCGCTGAAAATGACCAGCAGACCGGCCAGCCAGGCCCGGCGACGGTCGCCGCCGAGGTGGCGGGTCACCCGGTAGGCCAGCAGGGGCAGAAGGGCCGACAGCAGGGCAAAGGGAATCTGGGCCGCGCTGTACCCCGCGCCGAACAGCCGCATGCCCAGCCAGGCCAGGATGGAGGTCAGCGGCATCCAGTACAGGTGGCTGGGATGGGGCGGCGGCGCGGGGTTGTCCAGATAGTTCCAGAGAAAATCTTCCACAAACCCCCGACCGGCCAGCAAATTCTGGGCCACCACCACCGAGTAGCTCTCGTCCATGTAGGCCGGCTGGTGCTGGGGCCAGGCCGCGGCCAGCCGCACGGCCAGGGCCAGCAGGAACAGCCACAGCAGGTCGCGGCGCGGCTTCACGGCGACACCTCCAGGGCGTACAGCCGGTACGCGCCGGCCACCTCGCCCACCGGTCGAAGCCAGTGCTGGCGCAGGTCGTCCAGCACGGCCCGGTCCACGGTTTCCGGCGACTCGTTGAGAATAAACCGCAGGCCGGCCTCGTGCACCAGCACGTGCGTCACGCCCTGGGCCTGCCAGGCACGGGCAATGGCCCCGGCGGTGCGGTAGCGGTACACCAGATGGGGGAACACGTCGAGGATGCTGTCCGGGCGGCAGTCGCGGCGGCAGTAGTAAGTGCGCGGCTCCCACAAAAACTGCACCACGGCCTCCGGCGGCAGGGTCTGGTTGATTTGCGTCATGGCCGCGTAGTGCGCGCCAAGACGGCGGGTCAGGTAGGCGTCCCGCGTTTCCAGCCCGGCCAGGTAAGGCAGGGGGTCGATTTTGAGGGTCAGCAGGGCCATATCGACCAGCGTCAGGGCCAGAACCACACCGGCGGCCAGGTTGACAAACCGGCTCAGGGAAAAGCGCGGCAGGTCCCAGCGAGGCAGGCCGGCCCAGGCCGCACCGACCAGCGGGGCCAGCGCGGCCAGACAGGTCAGCAGAAAGCGCGACTGCCACAGCGAGCGGGACCACATCACCCCCGCAGTCCAGAAGCCGAATTGGGCCAGGGCGTAAAGGAAAAGGAGATTGGAGATTGGAGATTGGGAGATTGGGGATTGGAGATTGGGGGATTGGGAGGATGAAGATGGGGCTGAACGGAAGAGAGACAGCAGAACGAGCGGCAGGAACAGCAGGAACAGGGGTCCGGTGCGTCCGTCCCAGTAGTTCATATCGCGGATGCCCAGGGTTGCCAGCCAGGGCAGGGCCAGCAGGGTAGACGGCTTCCAGCCGATGCCTGTGCCCGCGGCGGCGTACCAGTCGGCGCGGAAGGAGTCCCAGAAGCGCCCCCCGAACAGGCCGAAGGCAAAGGGGTACACCGGGTTGCCGGTAAAGACCCAGTTTTTGACGTACCACGGCCAG
>RFJV01000348.1 GCA_003694775.1 Chloroflexota bacterium
CCGGGACCGAGCCGGGTGGGGGTGATTTCATACGCGGTCAACCGGGCCAGGTCGCCATAATTTCGTTTTATCTGTACGGCGGAAGGAGGAAGGGGAATCGGTGTTTGGACAATACCGCGGCTGTAGGCTAACTGCTCTTCAACACCGGCCAGCGCGGTTTGCGCCGCGGGGGTGTGAGGGGCGGATTGTCGGGCCGCCTGTAGGGCGGCTTCGGCATCGGATAGCTGTTGACGAATCAGGTAGATTTTAGCCAGACCGATTTCGTTGCGAAAACGTTCCTCTTGATTCAGACTCAACGTGGCGTTAAACTTCAGAGCGGTTATCAGGTTGTCGGCCAAAGTTGGACGTGTATCGCTTAACCACCAGCCCATCTGCACGTAATCCGGGTTTCCGGTGAGCCAGCGATGGCCGGTAGGTAGCTGTTCTTGCAGAGCAGCGGCTTGTTTTGGGGTAAGATGAGGCAGGACGACCCACACCCGGCCCGGTTGTTCCAGAGTGGTGCGGGTGGCCCGAAGCTTTTCAAAGGTAATAAAATCTTCCAGTTCTTCAACGGTGGTATGGGTTCGGGTAGCCATATCAAAAACGCAGGCGGTTTGAGGTCGCTGTCCGCAGATAATCAGGTCGTTGGGGAGACGGTTTTGGTTAATAAAAGCGGAAATATCCGGCCAATGTTCCTGAATGGCGGCAGTGTAGTAGGTGTAAAGCCAGGACAGGTTAAGAAACAGTAAGAAGGCAAGACCGGCAAAAGCCACCGTCGGCCCTATTCGGCGGAGTTGGGGAGAGAATTTACTTTGGGATGATAACATCTCGGCCAGGCCGGGCCAGGCTATGGCCGATAGCAGGAGGTATGGGGCGTATACAAAAGCCAGAAATCGGCCGCGGAAATAAGCGCCGGGCAGAACCATACTGCCAATACCTTGCATGACAAATGGTAAGATGAGCCAGGCGATAATGATTAATGAGCGGGTACGCAGTTTTTGCCAGGCAGTGATGATGCCCATCAGGCAAGTAAACAGTGCAAAATAAAAACCAACCCGATTTTCGGCCAGGATGGCGATATTATCCAGCGGTCCGTATTCAAAAGTTGGGTCATCCAGCCGGAGACGGGTATCATCTTGGGCCAGGCTGAAGGGGCGAATAGTTTCGTACACGGGGTAGCTGATTTGTTCCCATAAACTGCGCTGAGCCGCGTGACGCAGGTCGGACTGGCGAAAAATGTTGTTTTGACCGGCCACCGATGCGGTATCATGCCACATTGGCAGGTAGAGGCCGAGAGCCAGCAGGTAGGTCAGGCTTAAGCTGACTGCTAGAGGCCAGAACTGCCCAAGTTTTATCTGTAGAGAAGGCGCTGTTTCCTTCTGCCAAAGCAAAACGGCCATCAAAATCCCCAGAACTCCTACAGCAATGATACCGTATAAATGGGCATAAATATTGAGCACCCCAACCAGCACAAACCCCAGCCAATACCGTTTTTGGCCGGTTTGGACAGCTCGATAACCCAGATGGAAGCCAAGCAAGGTAAACCCGACCAGACTGACATAACTGCGTGCCCGCTGAGAAAGGGGGATATGATAGGCGGAAAAGGTTATCAGCAGACCGGTTACCAGTTCGGCGCGGCGGCCAAACCAGTCGCGGGCAATTCGCATGGCCGCGGCAATGGCTAACACACCGATGACCACGGAATGCCAGCGCAAGGTAAAGAGCGATTCGTATCCCAAATTCGAGGTAAAGTAGCCCAAGATAGAGTTGAGGGGATGGTTGTTCAGGGCTTTGTTTTCGGTTAAAACGGCTATCAACCCGTCACGAATGAACCAGACGATGTTGGTCATTTCGGCCTTTTCAACGATAATGTTGTTCAGTTGAAAGAGGCGCAG
>RFJV01000349.1 GCA_003694775.1 Chloroflexota bacterium
CCCTGACGCAGAAAGTCCACCGCGGTATAGCCCTGGGCAAAGGCCTGCTCAAAGATTTGCCGGGTATGGAACCGCCAGCGCAGGGCCAGGTCGGGATTGGCGGTTTTCAGGGCGTCGATATCCGCCGGGACCTGCACCAGGCAGGCATCGGACGCAGGCGGCGCGAATTCGTCCGGGGGAACCGGCAGGCCGTCCTCAAAACGGGCCGGGTTCAGCACCGGGCAGTCCGGGGGCCATGTCTCCGGCTGGTCGCCCTCCAGCCGGCGGCGGACATGCTCCGAGGCAATCCACCAGTCCACGCGGAACCGGTCGGAGGGGAGGCCGCGGTTAATTTCGTCGCGCATTTCGCCGTACAGGTTGCGGTAGCAGGTGTTTGCCACCGCGCCCAGCTTGTGCAGGTTAAAGCGGGCGTTGCGCCCCTGCAGGGGGTCATACGTCCAGGTAATCAGCTCGACCCCCATCGCCAGGACGGCCTCGCGCTGGGCCAGCTTGATGCGGTAGCCCAGACCGCTGTTCTGGTACGCCGGCAGAACACCCACCTGGTGGGAAGCCAGCTTCCACCGTCCATCAGCAGTGCGGCCCAGAAACCCAAAACCGAACCCCACCGGCTGACCGTCCGGGGCACGGACTAACATCACCACCCCGCCCTCCTTGGCCGCGGTCAGCAGGACGTGGTCGGGCGTTACCTCAACCGGGCGAGACCCCCAGATGTCTACCTGCAGTTGTTCGATGATTCGGCACTCTTCGATGGTTGAAACCGGGGTGATAATCCAGGACATCGGCGTCCTCCAAAAGCGAAGGATGCCCCATACTATAACCGCCAACGGCATAGATGTCAATCCAAATTGGGGATTAGAGATTGGAGATTGGAGATTGATAACTCTAAACTCCCCAACTCATCAACTCTCAAACTCATTAACTCCCATATTTACATAATACGAGTTGCAGTATCATCGCCAATCGGGTATAATGGATAGAAGGGATTTTATAGACGGTTACTATATTTTGTGGCTCCCGACCGGCACAGCACAAAATGTAGAGCCAGCGGAGGGCGATGGGGTATCGAATCCTGGTTATATTAGCGGTCATAATCCTGCTCGGCGGATGCCGGGAAACGAGTGAAGACATTGCTCCGCTTTCGGCAGACGCAGTAGCTCCGCTGGCGGGTCTGCCTGCCGGGGGAGCAGAGGAGCCGGTACGGCAGGCGCGTGCCGTGGCGGTGGTCAACGGGCGGATTATCACCGAATCGGCATACCGGCAGGAGGTGAACCGTCGTCTGCGGGCCGCGGCGGCTCTTCTGTCTGATAATGTTGACACCCTGCCGCCGGAGACGGTCAAAGCCGTGGAACAGCAAGCCATCGACACCCTGATTGACCGGCTCATCCTGGAAGAGCAGGCCGCCAAGCTGGGTCTGCTCCCCACCGAGGCAGAGATTGACGCCCATCTCCAAGACAGCATTGCCCAAAGCAACGGTCAGTTTGACGAATGGCTGGCCCGCAACCAGCTTTCGGTACAGGCATACCGGGACATTCTGCGTGCCCAAATCATCGCCGCCCGCCTGCACCAGGTGGCCGGACGTCTGCCGGATTTGACGGTCGAAGAGAATACCGGTGGGGCTGTAGCGGATGACCTGCCGGCAGAGGTCGTTCATCAAAAATTTTCCGCCTGGCTGAAAGAACTGCGCCGGTCGGCCCGGATTGAACTGTACCGGTAAAATATCGGCCGCGATTTTTATATCCTTTTTTCGTCCTTTTGCCGGTTTTGTGGTAGGATGATGGTCGCAAAATTCCGAAAAAGGACAGTACTATCGCGACCGATATGGAACAACCGAAAAAAAACACTCGCCGGTTAGGGCTGATACTGGCCGGGAGCACATTTGCGGTACTGGCCCTGATTCTGGTGGTCAGCCTGACGGCCTACTACCTGACCAACCGGGAGACCGCCCCGCAAACCAGCATCATTACCGGAGTTGGACCGCTGGATATGGTCTCCCCGGACCGCATCGACCCGGCCCTGGCTCTGGCAGGGCTGGGAGGAATGGCGGACATCGAGGTTATCCGGCAGGCGGTTGACCAGGCGAGACCGGAAACCGCCCTGGCGGGGGTGCTCTACCAGCCGCAGTTGACCGACCGCCAGACAGCCGGAAGCTTCTTGCAGTTGGCCCGCATTTTCTCCGCCGGAGAGAAGCCTTCGCCGGAGGCAGTGGGCAAGGCGGTGTTCTGCTACCGGTCCGCCGGGAATACGGCCATTCTCAGCCCCGACTTGCCGGACGCGGCCCGGGCAGATATATTTATTCAGGTCGGTGAAGGTCTGGTGGGAGTGGGTCAACCGGAATGGGCAAAATTTTATTTACAGCAGGCTCTGACCATTGCCCGGCACAGCCCGTATTTACAGGCCGCCCAGCGCAGAACCATTTTCCAGCGTCTGCACCAGAACTACCTGGCCCTGGGAGAACGGGAACTGGCCCGAACCAGCCTGAACCTGAGCGCGAACCCGCCCTCCATCGGCAAGGCCGACCTTCTGCCGCCGGTTCTGCCGCCGGTAGAGCCGGTCGCCTTACCGGCAGAGGTGCAGGAAGCCGAGGCGAACCGCTGGCTCCGGGCGCAGGAACTGGCGGCAAATATGGTGGAGCTGGGCGGCAAAGCCCCCAGAGACCGGATTACGGCCCTGAAAGAGGCTCTGCTGGAGGAAGACCGGCTCAAGTCGGAGTTTCTGGCGCAGTCATACGAAAACGAAACCCGGCTGTCGAAAAGAATCGACATCACCGCGGCCCGGATTAACTGGCTCACCCTCAAATACCGGACGGCGCGCCGCGGGTACGGTTTGAGTCTGGTGCCGGAGTGGGAAGCCCAGTCTGACCAGCTCCGGACCGAGCTAACCAAATCCTACGAGCGGCTCTTTGCCCTGTACGCCGACCTGGTCATTGCCCTGCCAGAAGTGTCGCAGATAGACCGGGCTATGTACGAAAAACTGCGCCGCGAGGTGCTGGCCGGCGAACTGGGGCGCTATCCCCGCTACCCGGAGGAACAGCGCCGCCAGCAGTTGGTCGACAGTGCCAGCCGGCTGGCCGAAACCCAACCGGAGCCGGGAATTTACATCGGCCTGGATACGGTCGGCGACAAGACGGTGTACTCGCTCAAGGCCATCCAGCCGGACAGCGAATGAAAACCATCTACCGCTTCACTGCCCGCCGATAGCTTGTTGTAAGGAGATGAACAGCGATGAACAGGCTAGACAACCGCGTAACAACCGTTCTCCTATCAATGATGTTAGGGCTGACCATCCTTACCTGCCTGTGCTATGCCACCATCTACATCCAGCCGAACGTTCCGTTTAACCCGCTCAGCCCTAACCGGGCCACGCTGGCCGCAGAAACGGCTGTCGCCTTACAACAGGCCGGCATTCCCCCGGCCCAGATTGCCACGCCGGACTTATCCTACCCGCCCACCTGGACCCCAACTCCTACCGGCACACCCTTCCCCACCAAAACCCCCACCGACACCCGCACACCCACACCAACTCGTACGCCAACCCCTACCCGGACCCCAACGCCCACCAAAACGTTTACCCCTACCCCGGTTCCGCCGCCGCCTACCAAAACACCCACCCCTACCCCGTATCCGTACTACGTGGCCTCCCATTCCAGCGAAAACAACTGCGCAGACATCGGCCTGAAGGGAACGGTCAACGGTGTGGACGGTCTGCCGAAGGCGGGCGTCCAGATTCAATACGGCGAGGTGGGGGTTGCCGGAAGCCGGTTCAGCACCACCACCGACGCCAACGGTCGCTATGGGGCTTTACTGCTCCCCGGCTCTAACAAGAGCGCGGCCAAACGGTCGCACACCTGGTACGCGTACATTGTGGAGAACGGCCAGCAGGTCAGCGAGCAGTTCCAGTTTACCACCGACCCCATCTACGCCGACAACCCCTCCTACTGTAGCGGTATCGACCCCGACGAAGAGCGGGACGAGTTCCTGGATAAAGGATGCCTGCTGGACCCCTGCAAGAGCCGCGATTCGGTGCAAATCAAGGTTATCAACTGGCAGCAGAGAAATATTGATTGAGGGGTCTGTCCAAAATTTTTGGACAGACAGGGGGGTGCGGGGGGATTCCCCCCGAATCCCCCCAGGTTTGTCCAGAATTCCTAAAATTCTGGACGCACCATGATTGAGCAAGGACGATATTTATGACTATTCAGAACAGCATTCGCGAACGGGCCAGATTATCCCTGGGCAACAAAGAACTGGACGAAATGGTCGGCGGTGGTTTGCTCAAAGGGACCGCCAATCTCGTGACCGGCGCGCCCGGCGTGGGTAAAACCACCCTGGGCCTGCAGTTTCTCATCAGCGGGGTAGAGACCGGACAGGCCGGTCTGCTGGTCTCGTTTGAGGAATTTCCCTCCTCCCTGCACCGGGACGCGCTTCAGCTTGGTTGGGATTTGAAAGCCCTGGAAAAAGAGGGCCTGTTCAAAATCATCTTTACCTCGCCGGAGGTTTTTCTGGGCAGTTTGAAATCCCCCGGCAGTCCCCTGACCGACACCCTGCGCGCCCTCTCGCCGGAGCGAGTGGTCATCGACAGTACGGCCCACTTCCAGCGCCTGACCAACGACCCCTACGAACTGCGCGATATCTACAACACCCTGGTCAATGCCCTCAAACGGGAAGGAATGACCTCCATCCTGCTGGACGAGGCCGTGAACCTGCTGGCTGTTCAGGAAGGGCGGATGGCCTCCCTTCCCTTTGTGGTGGATACGGTCATCTTACTGCGCTACGTAGAAGTCGATAGCGCTATCCAGCGGGCCATCGCGGTGATGAAAATGCGGGGCAGTGCCCATCAGAAGGAGATTCGCCGCTACCAAATCCAGAAGGGCGGCATCAAACTCGGAGAGCCGTTTACCGGCAGGGAGGGCATTCTGTCCGGGATGACCCACCGCATTGGTTAACGGGTGCGCCGTCGCCGCCAGAGGAAGCAGGTGGACAGTCCAGCCGCCAGCACCACCCCGACCAGCGACAAAACAGCCCCCAAATAGAAACTCAAGGGCCGGTATACCAGGGTTACGGTATGCCGGCCTTCTGTTATTTCCAGGCCAGACAGAATACCGTTGACCGGCACCAGCCGGGCCGGTTCGCCGTCGACTTCGGCCTGCCAGCCGGGATAGTACACCTGGCTGACCACCAACAGCCGCCGCCCCTCCGCCTGCACGGTCAGCGTCAGTTGGGTGGGGCTGGTTTGTTCGACCTGCACCTGCGCCGGCGCGGCGGCAGAGAGCGGAGCAGAGAGCGGGGCAAATACCGCGGCCGTCGTCCGCAGGTCAAAATCATCCGCGGCCAGACGGTCCAGCATCTGGGCCCGGTCCGGCAGAACCTCCACCCGCCCAACAGTCCAGGCCCGCGGGAACGGGTCGCCCATTTCGTACACCCGCAGGTCTCCCTCGGCGAAGACGGGGGTCAGGCCGGGGCCGGAAATGTCCCGCCGGTCCACCACGTAGCGCACGTTCATCAACTGCCACAGCCGCCACGAGGGCAGGCGGGTAAAAAACTCCTCCGTGGCCGCCAGATGCAGAGGGGTGTTGCCGGTCAGGTCGGGCAGGGCAAACACCGCCGCGGCACTGTGCCCGCCGGGCAGAAAGCCCCCGCTGGCAATGCGCCCGGTGGGGAGATTGGCTTGCAAAAATTGAACAACCGCGTTTGGGGTAAACGGCGGCGGACCGTCCGGCTTCTCCAGGTTGAACTGCCAGTTCACCGTAAACAGGTTGAACGCCAGCCAGAAGGCCAGCAAAGCCACCATCCAGGGCCGGCGGTGATACCGGCGGGCGCGGGGGGTCAGCCAGAGCCACACCCCGGCCAGCATCAGCAGGCCGAACAGGTGGTGGCGCAGAACGCCGTAGAACAGGTTGACCTCGTCTCCGCGGGCGGTAGAAAGCGTGGCCCCGTAAATATAGAATGCCGACAGCCCAAAAGCGGCCACGGCGACCTGCCCCAGCCGGCGGAAAAAGGCGCGGTAGCGGGTGCGTCCGCCGCGGGACGGCGGCGCGGTCACGGCCAGTACGCCGAAGGCCGCCAGCACAGCCAGGCTGAAGCTGTAAACCAGAAAGGCCCGCTCCTGCTGGCGCACCGAGGCAAAGCCGGGAGCCAGCAGGTAGAACAGCGGGTAGAGAAAGGTTCGTCCCCCAAAGGCCAGCAGAAGACTGACCAGCCCCGCGCCGGCCCAGAACACCACCGGGCGGCGCGGGCGGAACAGCGCCAGCCCGGCCGCGGCCAGCACCAGTCCCACAATACCCACATATTCGGGCGAGCCGCCAAAGTAGCCGGGATAGAGCACGGAAATCAGTTCGTTCAGGGGCAGGCCGCGCGACACCGCCGGGTAGGAAAGCTCGGCCCGGACCGAGTGGCGAATGAACTCCAGGGTGGGCAGAAGCTGGGCCGCGGCCAGCAGTGTCCCCAGGCCAACCGCGGTCAGCCAGGGCAGCAGCCCCAAAGCGACCCGCTTCCACGGTGATGCGGCGGAAGGGGAAGATACGGCCAGAAACAGGCTGTAGGCCAGGGACAGATAGAAGATATAGAGCACGGTCTGGGGGTGTCCGGCCAGAATCGCCAGGGCAAAGGCGAGGGCGGGCAAAAGGGATGAAGGATGAGGGCTGAAGGATGAGAATTGAAGGCGCTGATGCGCTACAGTCAGCCCCCATAAAACCCACGGCAGCCAGGCGCTGACTTCCAGGATAGTGACCTGCTGGACGGGGAAGCCGGTCAGGTAGCCGGCGTAGGTGAAGGTCAGCGAGGCGATAACCGCGGCAAAGCGGCTCTGCCGCGGGCCGGCAAAGCGGGCAGAGGCGCGGCGAACGAACAGGTAAGTGCCCATCGCGGCGATGGAGAAGTGGAGGATGACCTGCCATTCCAGCGCGGTCAGGGGGAAGCCAATCTCCCGGCCCAGCAGAGGCCCGCCCCACCCCAGCAGAAGGGCCTGGAGAACGTGCGGCGGGTAGAGCGCGCCGGACTGGATGTCGGCCAGAGCCGGCTGGCCGCCGTAGAGGTAAGGGTTCCAGAGAGGGACACGTCCCTGCACCCACTCGCGGGCGGCAAAAGCCCGCAGGGGGAAGTACTGCTCCGTAAAATCGCCGGCGGCAATGTGCAGTCGGTCGGCGGGGTTGGGGGTCACCAGCCGCCAGAAGAAGAGAAACGGCAGAAGCGCGAGAAGGAACAGAATCAGGATTTCGGAACGATAGCGCTGAAAAGCAGGTTTCATGTCTCAGGCTTATTTCAACTCCAGCTCTCTCAACCGGACACTGTTATCGGCGGAACCGGGGACGGCCAACCGCTGGCCGGTCGCCAGTTCATACAGCCCGACCACCACCTCATACCGGCCCGGCGGCAGGTCGTCCGG
>RFJV01000044.1 GCA_003694775.1 Chloroflexota bacterium
AGAGTCGTTTTCAACGCTGGTTTATGTTATAATGATTACAATGAAGGCATCGTTGGCTGGTCCAACCGCCAGCCCCAGATTGATGAGGACATCCCGTGGTCCGCTATATTGCTGAAAATGATGCAGACGAAAACAGCCAGGACCTGACCATCCAGCAGTCCCCGCCGGCGGCATATCTGGCCTTGATGGTCGAAGGCCGGCTCCGCCAGACTTTCCCCCTGCGCGGCGAGGTCACCCTGGGCCGGGAAAAAGACAACGGCATCGTGGTGTCCGACGAAAAGGTATCGCGCTACCACGCCGTCCTCATTCCCACGGCCGGGACATTTATCCTGCAGGACAGGGGCAGTACCAACGGCACGTACGTCAACGGCGTACGGATTGCCCAACCCACCCGCCTGTTCAACCAGGATAAAATCACCCTGGGCGACACGATTTTTGTCTTTTCCACCACCCTGCCCGACCCCGATACGGTTATCCCCGCGGAACCGGCCCGCATAGAACCGGTCCCCGCGTCCGGCTACCATGCTCTGGCGGACAGCAACACCCCTATCTGGGTGGCTATCGGCTGTATGGCCGCGGCTATTGTGGTCCTGCTGATTATTCTGGCCGTGATGTTTGGCCTGTATCTGGGCCAGACTGCCGGCCCCGGAGGTATTCTTTTTTACTGGCTATGAACGACCTTCATCCTTCCTTCCCGACTCCACCCCCTGTGCCCTGGACACCGGCAGACGTATTCTTCGGCCTGGTCTTCTTTGTCCTGTGGATGGTCGGCTTTGCCGGGCTGGGCGCCGTCGCCGAAAGGCTGTCCTTGCCGTTCGACCTGGGCCTGCTGGTTGTTTTTGGCGAACTGGTTCTGCTGGTGCCGGTCTGGTACATAGGGCTGGTCAAGTACCGCCGTTCCTGGGCCGACCTGGGCCTGCGCCCGTTTCGCTGGAACGCGGTGGCTATGGGGTGCGGGCTGATGGTGCTGTCGGCCCTGTTCAACATGGTCTATGCCGCTCTGCTGGCCCTGTTTGACCTGCAGGTCCAGCCCGATTTCAGCCAGCTGTTCACCGAAACTTCCTACCCGCTGGCCCTCTTTTTTGGCGGTGCAGTGGTCGCGCCTGTGGTCGAGGAAATTTTTTTCCGGGGATTTGTGTTTGCCGGTCTGCGGACCCGCTGGGGCTGGCAAAATGCCGCGGTGGTCAGCGCCGGGCTGTTTGCCCTGGCTCACTTTGTGCCGACATCCATTCTGCCCATTTTCCTGCTGGGCCTCATTTTTGCCCTTTTGTACCAGGTTTCCGGCTCTATCTGGCCGGCCATCCTGATGCATATGCTGACCAACACCCTGGCCCTGTCTGCCGCTTATGCCATCTCCCAGGGCTGGGTGCCGGCAGGATAGCGACTTTGTTCACCCATATGTGGAGGCGGTTACGATGCAGTTTACCCAAAACGAGCTTTACATGCTGGTCAATCTGTCCAGCGGCCCGCTGTGGCTGGTCGGCGCAGACCTGAGCGGGGCGCGGCTCAGCCGGGCCAACCTGCGCGGGGCCGACCTGGCCCTGTGCAATCTGCAGAACGCCGACCTGCGCGGGGCCGACCTGGAAGGCGCCAGCCTGCGCGGGGCCAACCTCACCGGCGCAGACCTGCGCAACGCTAATCTCAAGGGGGTTACGCTCGATGGGGCCACGCTGGAAAATACCCGCCTGCACGGCGCGGTGATGCCGGATGGCTCGGTCGTCGGTTAACTCCCCTCCGGCGACAGCCGTTTCTTCAGCCAGCCCGCCACCTGCCGGTTGACCATGTCCACCAGGGTCAGGGTGACATGCCCCGGCCCGCGGACCACCACCAGTTCGGCCTGGGGAGCCGCCTTCTGCAGGGCCTGTCCGTGCTCTGCCGGGGCGATGGGGTCGTTGGCGCTGTAGACCAGCAACAGCGGCAGGTCGCCCAGCCGCCCGATGTTCTGCCGGGGAGCAAACCGGGCAAACAGCTCCGATGTGTTCAGCCGGCCCCGGTAGCCTCCGCTTTTCCACGCCTGCCGAATCTGGCCCAGGCTCATTTCCCCCAACAGCGACAGCACCGGCGCGCGCAGAGTCTGCCAGATTTCCCGCCGCACCAATCCTCGCCGGTACTGGAAGGCCAGGGGCGTCTCCAGAATCACCAGCGCGTCGACCTGCCGGGCCGTTTCCGGTTGTTCCGCCAGACTGTTCAGCGCCAGCGCGCCCCCCATGCTCAGGCCGACAATCCCCAGCCGTTTCACGCCCTGTTGCCGCATAAACTGCACCACCGCCGGCACCACCGACAGGCAGTCCGGGTAATCCATGGGCCGGTCGCGGTAGTCGCCGTGCCCCGGCAGGTCGATTATCAGCAGGGGCAGACCGGCCTCTACCAGCGCGGCGGCCAGACGGTGCTTGAACATGGTTTTGTGGTCGCCGGCGCCGGGAATCAGGCATACGCCGGCCCCTGGAATCGGACGGCGGGGGGTCAGCCAGCAGGCCGGGATACGGCTGTCGCCGTCGGGGATGTGGAGCATTTCACAGCCGGCGTGCGCGGGGTGGTCGGGCTGGAAAAAGCGGTTGGGATGGGGCGGCGGCAACAGCGAGCCGGCCAGCAGGAGGAGGGCCAGAGCCAGCGGGCCGGCAGGCAGGGCCAGCCACAGCACCGCGGGGTTGGCCGGCAGAAGCCACGCCCCGGCCAGCACCAGCAGACTGCCCAGCAGAAACCCCAGCCGGGGGCGCGGCCCCACCAGCGAGGCCGCGCCCCAGCCCTTGAGGCTGGCAATGATTTGCCCCAGGCCCAGGGTGATGAGCAGAACTGCCGACATTCTACTGCCTTATCCCACTACGTGCTGGCTAAGCTCCAGCGTGGGCAGGGATACCTTGATTTCGCGGCGCACGCCTGTCGCTCCGACCGTACCGCGCGGGGCCACCTTCCAGAACAGTCCCAGCCGGGTAGGCCATTCGTTCAGGATGGCCTGGCCCCGGGTACTGCCGGTCAGGCGGACGTGCCGCTGGATGAGATGCCGCAGAATCTCCATATCTGCCGGGGTAGTGACCCGCACCAACTGCACCATATCCGGGTTGATGCGCTGGGGCAGGTAGTGGCCTTCGTCCAGCACAAAAGCCACGCCGCCGCTCATGCCGGCTCCAAAGTTGTAGCCCACGCGGCCCAGCACCACCACCACGCCGCCGGTCATATATTCACAGCCGTGGTCGCCGATGCCTTCCACCACCGCAGTAGCCCCGCTGTTGCGGACGGCAAACCGCTCGCCGGCCCGCCCGGCAATGAACATACTGCCGCCGGTGGCGCCGTACAGCACGGTGTTGCCTACAATGATGTTGTCGCTGGCAACCAGCTCCGATTTCAGCGGCGGGCGAATGATAATCTGGCCGCCGTTCATCCCTTTGCCCACGTAGTCGTTGGCTTCGCCAATCAGAGTAATGTTCACCCCGTTGACATTGAAGGCCCCAAAGCTCTGGCCCGCACTGCCGTGGAAGGTCAGGTTGATGGTGCCATCGGGCAGGCCCTGGTCGCCGTAGCGAGCGGCAATGGCTCCGGCCAGGGTGGCCCCGACGGTGCGGTCGGTGTTGTTGATGGACAGGGTCAGGCTGGAGGCGGCCGCGGTTTCGATGGCCGGGCGCAGTTCCGACACCAGGTACTGGTTCAGGTCGCCCACCTGAATCCGGTGGGGATGGGAGGCGGCGCGTCCATTGGACGATGACGGCAGGGTGATGGGCGGGTCAACCTTTGCCAGCAGAGGCTGAAGGTTCAGGCGAGACGGGCCGGGAACGGCGTGCAGAAGCTCGGTGCGGCCAATGATTTCTTTCAGACTGCGGAAGCCCATCTGGGCCAGGATTTCGCGCACTTCCTGGGCCACGTAGTGCATGTAGGCCATCACGTGTTCCGGCTGGCCCACAAATTTGGCCCGCAGTTCGGGCCGCTGGGTGGCCACGCCCACCGGACAGGTGTTGCTGTGGCAGGCACGGGCAATCAGACAGCCCTCGGCCACCATAGCAATTGTGCCAAAGCTGAACTCGTCGGCGCCGAGGATGGCGGCAATCACCAGGTCGCGGCCGGTTTGCAGGGTTCCGTCCACCCGCACCCGCACCCGGTCGCGCAGGTTGTTGGCTCGCAGGGTCTGGTGCGTTTCCGACAGCCCCATTTCCCAGGGCAGACCCACGTTTTTGATACTGCTCCAGGCCGCGGCACCCGTACCGCCCGACCCGCCGGAAATGTGGACGATGTCCGCCCCGCCTTTGGCGACTCCCGCGGCCACCGTCCCCACCCCGGCCACCGACACCAGTTTGACCGACACTTTGGCGCGGGGGTTGATTTGCTTCAGGTCGTAAATCAATTGCGCCAGGTCTTCGATGCTGTAAATATCGTGGTGCGGCGGCGGCGAGATGAGGGTGGTCCCTTCGGTGGTGTGGCGGATGGCGGCAATTTCTGCCGACACCTTGTGCCCCGGAAGCTGTCCGCCTTCGCCGGGCTTGGCCCCCTGGGCCATCTTGATTTGCAGTTCATCGGCAGATACCAGGTAGGCAGGCGTTACCCCAAAGCGCCCGGAGGCTACCTGTTTGGTCCGGTCGTTCTTTTCCGTGCCGAACCGCTCCCGCGCCGAACCGCCTTCGCCGCTGTTGCTCGACGCGCCCAGGCGGTTCATGGCAATGGCCAGAGTCTGGTGGGCCTCACTGCTCAGTGCCCCGTGCGACATAGCCGCGGTGGAGAAGCGCATAAAGATGTCTTCCAGCGGCTCCACCTCGTCGATGGGGATGGGGGCGCGGCCAGAATCGGCAAATTCCAGCATGTCCCGCAGGCTGATGGTCTGGTTTTCGCGGATGACCCGCACAAATTCCTTGTAAGCGGCATAGCCGGCTTCAAAATTCTTGCCGGCAAACGATTTGGGCCGCACCCGGATAGCCTGCCGGTTGTCCGGAACCGGTTCGACCTCCGCCGGTTGGGTGGCTTCCCGCGCCAGCGCGTCGGGCATACGGACGGCCTTGTGCAGTGCCCGGACTGCCGCCGGGCTGAAGGCGTGCCGTTCGCCGCCCCGTTTGAACTTGTAGAAGCCGGGACTGTCGGGGGCGCGGCGGTCCATAAACGCGGTCTGGTGCCACTGGCGGACGATGCCGGCAATTTCGGCCAGGCCAATGCCGCCCAGCCGGGAGACTGTGCCGGTAAAGTACTGGTCTACCAGCGTCTGGTCCAGACCGACCGCCTCAAAAATCTGTGCCCCGCAGTAGCTATCCACAATGGAGATGCCCATTTTGGACATAATCTTCAGCAGGCCGGCTTCCGCGGCCCGGATGAAGTTCATCTTGGCCCGGTCGACATCCAGCTTGACCTTGCCGCTTTCTACCAGCGACTCCACGGTCGCCAGGGCCAGGTAGGGATTGACCGCGTTGGCCCCGTAGCCAATCAGGCAGGCCAGATGGTGTACCTCGCGCACCTCGCCGCTTTCCACCACCAGGCTGACCCGCATGCGCTTGCCCTGCCGCACCAGGTGGTGGTGCACCGCGCCTACCGCCAGCAGGTTGGGGATGGGCGCGTGCCGTTCGTCAATGCCCAGGTCGCTGAGGATGATGATGGTTTTACCGCTGTCGATGGCCCGTTCGGCCATCAGGCAGAGGCGGTCCAGCGCCCGGCGCAGGCCGTCGACGCCCTGCTCTACCGGGTAGCGCATGGGGATGGTCTGGGTCTGGAAGCGGGGGTCGCCCAGCCCCTTCAGAGCCGACAGGTCGGCGTCGCTGAGCACCGGGCTGGCCAGTTCAATCAGGTTGGCGTGCTGGGGTGTTTCTTCCAGCAGGTTGGGCCGTGCCCCCAGGCGGATGGTCAGCGACATAACAAAGGTCTCGCGGAGGGGGTCGATGGGCGGGTTGGTCACCTGGGCAAAGCGCTGTTTGAAGTAGTGGAAGAGGGGCCGCGGTTTTTCCGACAGCACCGCGGGCGGCGTGTCGTCGCCCATGGAGCCGGTAGGCTCCTTGCCGGTTTCGGCCATCGGGCGCATGATGACGGTGATTTCTTCCTGCGTGTAGCCAAAGGCGCTTTGCAGAAGGGTCAGCCAGTGGGGGGCGGTGTTCACTTTGGGTTGGGTCAGGCGGTAGTTGTTGGGAAGCAGGGTAAAGCGGCCCGGCCTGCTTTCGGTGGGCAGGGGTTTGAGGCCGGCGGTCCAGGCCTGGTAGGGCTGGCGGCGGGCCAGTTCGTTTTTTACCTGGTCGTTGGTCAGGAAAATCTGGCGTTCCAGGTCTACCAGAATCATCTGGCCGGGGCCGAGTTTGCCTTTGGTGATAATCTGGCTTTCGTCCAGGGTGACCACTCCCGTTTCCGAGGTAGCGACCACCAGGTCGCCGGTGGTCAGGTAGCGGAGGGGGCGCAGGCCGTTGCGGTCCAGGGTGGCGCCCAGCCGGCGGCCATCGGTAAAGACCACCGCGGCGGGGCCGTCCCACGGCTCCATCAGGGCGGCATGGTAGCGGTAAAAGGCCTTGCGTTCCGGGTCAATGTCGAGCAGGTTTTCCCACGCTTCGGGGGCCAGCATCGCCACGGCGTGGTGGATGTCGCGCCCGGCGCGGGTCAGCAGTTCCAGCACGTTGTCCAGCATGGCGGAGTCACTGCCGGTAGGGTCGATGATGGGGCGCAGGTCGTCCAGCTCCCAGTAAGGTGAATGGAGGGTGCTTTCCCGTGCCCGCATCCAGTTGACGTTGCCCTGCAGGGTGTTGATTTCGCCGTTGTGGGCCAGCAGGCGGAACGGCTGGGCGCGCTTCCAGCTAGAGGTAGTATTGGTGCTGTACCGGGCGTGGAAGGTGGTAAAAACAGTTTCGTAGGCCGGGTTCTGCAGGTCGGCGTAGAATTCGGCCAGGTAGGGCGAAAGCATCAGCCCCTTGTACACCACGGTCCGGGCCGACATCGAGCAGATGTACAGCTCGTCCAGGTTCTGCTGGCCGGCCGCGGTCTCGATTTTCTTGCGGGCGACAAACAGGAAGCGTTCAAAGTCGTCGCCGGGGGGGATGTGGGCCGGCCGGGGGATGACAATCTGTTTGATGACCGGGCAGGTTTGCCGGGCGGTTTGGCCCAGGGCATCGCAGTTGGCGGGGACGTCGCGCCAGATTAACCCGCTGACCAGCGGGCTGAGTGTCTGTTCAATCAGGCGGACAGAGGCTTCAACGGCAGTGGGGGGAATAAACACCATCGCCAGGCCGTAGTCGCCGGCAGGCGGCAGGTCGGCAATTTCTGCGGCCAGCAGACGGTGGGGAATCTGGGTCAGAATACCGGCGCCGTCGCCGGAGCGACCGTCGGCATCGGTGGCACTGCGGTGCTCCATCCGGGCTACGGCTTCCAGCGACATCTGGATGATGTCGTGGCCGGGCCTGCCGGTCAGCCGGGCAATGAAGCCCACGCCGCAGGCGTCCCGTTCAAACTCCGGGCGGTACATCCATGGTTGACCAGACTGGGGACCTTTTTTCATACGATTTCCTCCTCGTGGAATCTTTCACGTTCATTATAGGCCGGATTGGGACGTCTGACAGTACCCAAACGGGTAATCTTTTGGGAGATTGGAGATTGGGAGATTGGCGGGGGATGAGGTAAAATCCTGTCCATCAAGGGCGCAGGGGCGGGCCGGTGAAGCCCTGCCGCCGTCCGCCGCCCTCCGCAGGAAAGGATGAATCTATGGACCAGGTTGCTTCACCCCGGTCGGAATTTTTGGCCGGGATGAAAGGCATTGCCCCCATTTTGCCGGGGGTTCTGCCTTTTGGGACGATTTCCGGCATTGTGGCCGTGGAGGTTGGGATTTCGGTAAAGCTGGCCGTGTTGATGTCGCTGATTGTCTATGCCGGCGCGTCGCAGTTGGCCGCGGTGCAGTTGATTGGTATGGCCGCCTCGCCGCTGGTGACTGTGCTGACCACCTGGATTATCAACCTGCGGTTTGCCATGTACAGCACGTCGATGGCCCCTTACCTGAAGGAGGCGGCCACCCGCTGGAAATACCTGCTGGCTTACCTGCTGACCGACCAGGTGTTTGCCATCTGCGCGGTGCGGTTCAACCGCCACCCCGACCGGCCATACAAGCACTGGTACTACCTGGGCGCGGCCACGCTCATGTGGTTGACCTGGCAAAGCGGGGCAATGGCCGGGATTTTTCTGGGGGCCAGCGTGCCGGAAAGCTGGTCGCTGGATTTTGCCGTGCCGCTGACCTTTCTGTCGCTGATTGTGCCGGCTATTCAGGACCGGGCATCCACGGCCGCGGCGCTGGTGGCCGGGGTGATGTCGGTGGCGGCATTTGCTCTGCCGTACAATCTGGGGCTGATTACCGCGGCTCTGACCGGCATTGGGGCCGGTTTGCTGGTGGAAACGTGGGCGCGGCGGATGTCTGCCGGTTCGCCCCCCCGTCCGGCGGTCCGTCCATCGGAAGTAGGGGGTGAGGGATGAGCCAGCAGACGATTTTCTGGATTATTGTGGGGATGGCAGTGGGGGCGTATACCCTGCGGGCCTTTTTCATTCTGCTGTTTGGCCGGATAGGGATGCCTTCCCTGTTGGAACGGGCCTTGCGGTTTGTGCCGCCGGCAGTGCTGTCTGCGCTGGTGATTCCGGCCCTGCTGTTTCAGGGCGGGCGGTTGAACCTGTCGTGGGGCAATGAGCGGATGATTGCCGGCGCGGCCGCCCTGCTGGTGGCCTGGCGAACGCGCAGTATCCTGGCCACGCTGGCCGTAGGGATGGGCCTGCTGTGGGTGCTGAAAGCGCTGGCCTGACCCGCGTCAGCGCGGGGCCGCGGTGACGGGCACGCGCACCAGCTTGCCGTCCTCGTCTTCGCGGACGGTATACAGGTCGTCCACCTTTTCTACCCGGTCGATGAACAGCACCCCGTTCAGGTGGTCAATTTCGTGGTGGACCACCACCGCATCGAAGCCCTGAAATACCCGGTCGAAAGGTTTGCCCCACTCGTCCAGGCCGGTGACGCGCAGATAGTGGGGCCGCACGGTTTCGGCAAACAGGCCGGGAAAGCTGAGACAGCCGTCGAAGTCGCGGCGTTCATCCCCGGCTTCGACGATTTCCGGGTTGATGAGAGCAATCGGCGGGCCGGGTTCCTCCTCGTCGTGCCCGCCCAGCCGCACCAGCACCACCCGCTTGTGGACGTTGATTTGCGGCGCGGCCAGTCCAATGCCATTGCCGTGGGCCATCAGGGTGTCCTTCAGGTCCTTGATGAGGTTTTTTATCTGGCGGTTCACCTTGCGCACCGGTTCGCTTTTTTTGCGCAGGGCTTCCGGATTTTTGCTGTAAAGTACAATTGGTTTTACGGCCATTGCTGTTCCTC